>JAURYA010000064.1 GCA_030654155.1 Sulfurimonas sp.
CATCGACGGCGCGCTGTTCCAGGACGAGGTGGAGTCGCGCCAGGTGATGGCCGTGCCCAGCATCTTCCTCAACGGCGAGCCGTTCGAGCAGGGCCGCATGAGCCTGGAACAGATCGTCGCCAAGCTCGACGTCGGCGCCGAGCAGCGCGCCGCGGCCACCATCTCCGCCAAGGACGCCTTCGACATGCTGATCGTCGGTGGCGGCCCCGCCGGCACTTCCGCGGCGGTGTACGCCGCGCGCAAGGGCATCCGCACCGGCCTGCTGGCCGAGCGTTTCGGCGGCCAGCTGCTCGACACCCTGGGCATCGAAAACCTGATCTCGGTCGCCCACACCGAAGGCCCGAAGCTGGTGTCGGTGCTCGAGCAGAACGTGCGCGGCCTGGACGTGGACGTGATGGACCTGCAGCGCGTGGAGAAGCTGGTGCCGGCCGCCGCGCCGGGCGGCATGGTCGAGCTGCAGCTGGCCAGCGGCGCGTCGGTGAAGTCGCGCACGGTGGTGCTGTCCACCGGCGCGCGCTGGCGCCAGATGAACGTGCCGGGCGAAAACCTCTACCGCAACAAGGGCGTGGCCTACTGCCCGCACTGCGACGGCCCGCTGTTCAAGGGCAAGCGCGTGGCGGTGATCGGCGGCGGCAACTCCGGCGTCGAAGCCGCCATCGACCTGGCCGGCATCGTGGCGCACGTCACCCTGGTGGAGTACGACGCGCAGCTGCGCGCCGACGAGGTGCTGCAGCGCAAGCTTCGCAGCCTGCCGAACGTGTCGATCGTGGTGAACGGCCAGAGCACCGAAGTGCGCGGCGACGGCCAGAAGGTGACGGCCCTCGTTTACCGCGACCGCATCGGCGGCGGCGAACAGGTGGTCGAGCTCGAAGGCATCTTCGTGCAGATCGGCCTGCTGCCCAACACCGAATGGCTCAAGGGCACGGTGGCCCTGTCGCCGCGCGGGGAGATCATCATCGACGAACGCGGCCAGACTTCGGTGCCGGGCGTGTTCGCCGCCGGTGACGCCACCACCGTGCCGTACAAGCAGATCGTGATCGCGATGGGCGCGGGCTCCACCGCCGCGCTCAGCGCCTTCGACCACCTGATGCGATCGGCGGTGGTGCCGGACGCGCAGGCCCAGGCGGCCTGAGCGGGCTCAGGGCAGGCCGAGGAAGCGCAGCGTCTCGGCCAGCGCCGGCGAAGGTGACTTGTGGCGCAGGC
>JAURYA010000072.1 GCA_030654155.1 Sulfurimonas sp.
GCTAAGTATCCCCTCACTAACGGGCGAACTTGAATTAAAACTAGATATCGGCACAAAAGACAAGCAGCACTTCATATTTAAAGGCGAAGGAATAGAAGACGTTCACGGTCACGGCAAAGGAAACTTGATAGCGCAGGTAAAAATTACCTATCCTAAAAAATTAAGCGATGAGCAGCGTGAACTTTTAAGCAAACTTCAAGAGTCCTTTGGAATAGAGTCCAAGCCTCACGAAGGAGTTTTAGACTCAGCCATCGAGAAGATGAAGAGCTGGTTTAAATAGCTTAAAAAGTCAGAACTTGCTTACTTTGAACAACCCAGTCTGAGAGAACCTGCATTGTTGAGGATATTTTTTCATCAAAGTAGGGTTCATTTTTAAAAATTCCGCATCTTGCATTGCATGTTCCACAAACCTGTAGTGCAACTCCGCTCTCATAAAGTTTTTTTAACATCAAAACCAAGTCATGGTCATAACTCTCTGGTTTTGCTGTTTTATCTCTTGCCAAATCAACTGCATCATTCATCAGAAAAATATTTACCTTCTCACCGTTTTTATGCAGTGTTGAAGCTAGTCGCAGGGCATTCCACGTGACATCAGACCCATCATAAGGTTGGTGATTTAATATAATCGTAATCATTTCTACTCCTTTGAAAGTTTTGTTACACCCAAACCAGTTTTTACACTGTACCCTGCTTTTGCCCAGTCAGCAAGCCCGCCTTTGAGATTTTTAGCATTTTTATAACCCATTTTTTTGAGTGTTTGCGCCGCCAAAGCACCGCGTCCGCCGTTTCTGCAATACGTAACAATTGTACTGTTTTTATCTTGGATTTTCTCTTGAACTTCCCACTCCAAATTACCGCGAGTGATTGAAACAGTATTGACGGAAACAAAATCATCAAAGAGATATCCCTCTGCCCTTTGTTCGGTCTCTCTTACGTCAAGAATGATAACACTCTCTTCATTCTCAAACATAACTTTAAGCTCCGCAGGAGTAATCTCTCCAGAGTCTTTTTTTGCTTCATTTATAAGCACCATCTTTGCATCTTCTGCAGCAAAAACAGACGATGAGATAAAAAGTAATCCTGCGCAAAAGAGACAATTTGCTATAGTTTTTTTCATTTTTTTCCTTTTAAAATACTATTTGCATATTTAGGCATTTAACTAAATACATTCTTGTATGGTATAATTATTTTAATTGTTTGTCAAGGAAAAGAAGTGTTGGATATGCAACAAAAAATAAAAATTTTTAAGGCTCTTGGGAATGAAACACGTTTTTTGATTTTTAAAAATGTTTTTACGGGAGGCTATGTTTGCTCCATTGATGATAAAAATCCAAAAATAGAAACAAATCCGCATGCTACATGTGTTACGACAATAGCAAAACATTTTGATTTTTCTCTGCCTACAATTTCTAAGCATCTGCAGCTGCTTCGTGAGGCAAATATTATAAAAATGCAAAAAAAAGCAAATAAAATATATATAGAACCAAATATAGAAACAATCAGAGAGCTTGGCGGTTGTTTTACAAAGTTAGTTGAAAATTTTGAAAAAAACAGAGAACTTTTTTTTGATGAAGGCAAGCCAAATTAAAGCAATTTTATAGCCTCATAAGCTGTATCCATCATCTTGTCGCACTCTTCTTTAGTTATGATATATGGCGGCATAAAATAAACTACATCTCCAAGAGGGCGCAATAACACACCGTTATCAAGCCCATACTGATAAACTTTAAGCCCTATTCTATCTTTGGGCTCATACCCTTTTAACTCCACTACGCAAATCATGCCTGTTTGTCTAATTGAAGCGACATTTTTAAGCTCTTTAAATTTGGAGAGTTTACTGCCCATATATTTGGCGGTTTCTCTGTTTTTTTCTATCACATTATCTCTCTCAAAAATATCAAGAGTAGCGTTTGCTGCGGCACACGCAAGCGCATTTCCGGTATAACTGTGAGAGTGCAAAAATGCCTTATGCTCGTTATAGTCACAATAAAATTTTGCATAAATCTCATTTGTTGTTAGCACGACTGAAAGCGGCAGATAACCGCCTGTTAGCCCTTTTGAGAGAACAAGAAAATCGGGTGTTATGTTAGCGCTCTCGCATGCAAACATTGCACCCGTTCTTCCAAAACCTACCATAACTTCATCAGCAATAAGGTGGATATCATATCTGTCACAAATCTTACGCACTAAAACTAAAAACTCTTTGTGATACATATGCATAGAACCCGCGCCCTGCACTAACGGCTCTAAGATTATGGCGCTTATCTCCTCAGACTTCTCTCTGCATAGCTTCTCGAACTCTGCCGCAGCCTCTTTTGCTGCTTCTATGCTCATATCTTTTGGAACAGGCGTTTGTATGCTCCTAATCAAAAGAGGCTCATAGGTATCTTTATATAGTTTTACGTCTCCCACGCTTAGAGCACCTATCGTCTCGCCGTGATACGAGTTTGTTAGCGAGACAAAAAGCTTTTTCTCTTTGGCACTGTTTTTATGTGCATGATAGCTCATCTTTAGAGCGACTTCCACGGCGCTTGAGCCGTTATCCGCATAAAAACATTTATTCAAACCCTCTGGAGAGAGTTTTACCAGTCTCTCAGAGAGTCTAACTACCTGCTCATGCGTAAATCCTGCCAAAATAACATGCTCTAGAGTATCTAACTGCTCTTTGATTTTTTCATTTATATAGCTGTTTGTATGCCCAAAAAGATTTACCCACCAGCTACTAATGGCATCTATGTAAGCGTTACCATCAAAATCTTCAAGATAGATTCCGTGCGCTTTTTTTATTGGAATAAGAGGGAGTGTTTCATGGTCTTTCATCTGAGTACATGGATGCCATAAGACATCCAAGTCCCTGTTTTTTAACTTAGTATTGTTCATTTAGGTGCTTTTGTTTGTACTCTTCCGTATAATTAAGATTTGCACATGTAAGCAACCCGTACAGTTCCATTTCAGCACCGCTTACGTCAAAAAGCTCCTCTCCATCTTTGCCCAAAAATATAAATTTTTCATACTGGTGATTTGCTTTATCTATATATTTTGAGAAAACGACATACCTTGCCTCTTTAAGCTCCGGTATTTTAGAACACGCCTCAAGGTATTTTTCGCACTCCTCATTAACGCTTTTTATCTCTAAAACATCCGACTGAACCGTATTTAATAGTACCCCAGGTAACTTCGGCAGCTCTTCTTTAATATTGGAATATTTTAAAATATTTTTCATGAAAATCCTTTTTAAGCTATATCTGGATTGATTTTACAATTTTTTCATTTATATTTCTCTTAGTTTTATAACTAAAATGTTTTTTCTAAAGAAACTTCGTTTTGTAGCTTTAGGGGGTTGTAGGGACAAGTTGTCCCTGCCGCTAAAACGGACTTGTTCGTTTTAGCGTGTAACATCAAAGTATAACTCCTCTTTATCAAGGTTTAATGCGAATTTACCTAAAATTACAAAAATATCATACACAAGGCTATTAACTCAATGATTACATGGATGCAAAAACATAAAAAATATCTAATAATTACCATTTGGATTTCTACTATCGCTTTTGTTGGAGCTGGATTTGTGGGCTGGGGTCAATACAGTTATGGGGATAAAGCAGGGTCAGTAGCAAAAGTCGGCAGCATTGAGATATCGATGGGCGAACTTCAAAAGAGTTACTCTAGCCTTTATACTCAATACTCTCAAATGTTTCAAGGAGAGTTTGATGAGGAGAAAGCTAAAAGTTTCGGTCTTAAATCTCAAGCTCTTAACCAGTTGACACAACAGGCTCTTGTACTGAATCTTGCTAAATCTTACAATTTAGAAGTTAGTGATGCCGAGTTGCTAAATGAGATAAGAACGCAGGATTACTTTCTTAAAAATGGTGTTTTTGATAAAGAGTTATACAAAGAAATTCTCTTAAGAAACAACTTAAGTATTAAAGAGTACGAAGCAGGTTTAAAAAAAGAGTTATTGATTAGAAAAACCCTCAAACTTCTTCCTATCGAAGCAAAAGAGAGTGAAATAAAAATTTTAGATACTGCAATTAGCATCGCCGATAAGATAAACTATAAAGTTTTAGATACAAAGATAATCAACATTGACACATCGGATGAGTTCTTAAAACCTTTTTGGGAAAGCAAGAAAAATAATTTTATGACTGAAATCAGTTATGATTTAAAATTTATCAAGCAGGCAAAAATTTCTAAAGAGTATGATGATGCAACACTGACTCAATATTACAATGAAAACAAAACAAGCTTCAAAGACAGTGAGGGGAAAATATTGTCTCTTGATGCTGCCAAAGATAAGATAAAAGCGGAATTGGATGCAAAAGAGACTAAAAAAGAGGCTTTAAAAACATATGTTACATATAAAAAAGGCCAAGCAGAAGGTGTTGAGATACAAACTTTAACAATATCTCCTACGAAAAATCCTTTCGGCATTGACGCTTTTGAAGTAATATCAAAACTAACTCTTACGGCTCCATTTTCCAAGCCCATTATGGTTGGAGAAGATTACTTTACATTTGAACTGGTAAAAATAAATCAGCCTAAAGCAAAAAGTTATGAAGAAGCTAAAAATAATGTGATTTATCTTTATATTGATGAGCAAAAGAAAGCAAAATTACTAGAGTTGGCAAAAAACTCGTTTGCTACGTTTAACGGAATAACAACCGATTTTATCACCGGAAATGATTATAACACAATAACAGATTTAGCTGGTGAAGAAGCGAAAGAATTTTTAAGCATGCTCTTTACAACCCAGAATAAAAGAGGATTTTTTACTTTAGAGAGTGGAAATGTTGTTATGTATAATGTTTTGGAACAAAAACTGCTTAATAACACTAACACTGATCAAAACAATCAAATTGTTAGATTAAAGAGTGCTATGTTTAGTGAAGGGTTGATTAAAAACCTACAAAACAAGTACAAAACTGAGATTTTCATCCAAGGACTCTAAGTTGAGCAGAACTGTTTTAGCCATAGATATTGGTTCGACAAAAATATGTGCGATTATCGCTGAGATAGCTAACGATAGCTCAATATCTATAACGGGGGCTGGCGTTTGTAGAGCGCAAGGTCTTAAAAAAGGGAGCATAACAAATATAGAACTTGCTTCAAGATCTATCAAAAGTGCTCTAAATGATGCAAAACGTGTCTCGGGGAGCGAAGTTAAGACCGCAATAGTATCTATCTCCGGAGCTTACACAAAAAGTTTAAATTCCAGCGGAATTGTAAATATTCAAAACAAAGAAGTTAGTTTTAAAGAGATAGAGAGAGTTATGCAAACTTCTCTTTATAACGCAAACATACCAAATGAGTATGAAGTTCTGCATGCACTTCCATATAACTTCAAAGTTGATGACCAAGACTTCATTGAAGATCCGCTTGGGATGAACGCTTCAAGACTTGAAGTTGACACTCACATCATCACAACACAAAAATCAAACTTAAATAACCTAAGAAAAGCCGTTCGCGGTGCCGGTGTTGAAGTTGAAAATATTGTACTTGCAGGCTATGCCTCTTCAATCGCCACGTTAAATGATGATGAAAAAGAGTTGGGTGTTGCACTTATTGATATGGGCGGAAATACAAGCAATATTATTATTCACTCAGGAAACTCAATAAGATACAACGACTTTTTAGGAGTCGGCTCCAACCATGTAACAAGCGATTTGTCTATGGCGCTTCACACCCCTCTAAATATTGCAGAGAGCGTAAAACTTAACTATGGCTCGCTATTAACTCCTAGTAATGATTTAATCGAACTTCCTATAATAGGCGATGAAAATACAACACATGAGGTTTCTCTTGAAGTTGTGCACAATGTAGTATATGCAAGAGTTGAAGAAACATTGATGATTTTGGCTCAATTTATTGAAAACAGCGGACTAAAAGATAAAATTGGCGCCGGAATAGTACTAACCGGAGGATTTTCTCTAATGGAGGGAATAAGAGAGTTGGCAGTTGCAACTTTTGGCTCTGTTCCTGTTCGTCTTGCCAAACCAAAAGAGATGAACGGACTTTTTGACAATCTTCGCTCGCCTGAATATTCAAGTGCGGTAGGTCTTGTAATGTATGCAGCCTCTGCGTACACTCTCTATGAGATAGACGTAAATAAAAAAATAAGGCACTCAAATGAAGTATTTACAGAGCAAAATACTATTGATCTTACTGACGAACATGACATTCCCACTCCTCAACTTCATAATGAAAAAAAAGTTGGAATGATTAGCATTGGATTAAAAAAGGAGAAAAAGGGTGATGAAGCTGGAGCACTTAGCAAATTTTGGAACTGGGCAACCCAGTTATTTTAAGGAGAGAATATGGAACCATTTTTAATAGAAGAAGCGTGTAAAGCCAGTGGAGCAAGAATAGTAGCAGTCGGTGTTGGCGGCGGCGGCGGCAATATGATTGGTCATATGATTAAAAATGGCGTTACTGGCATTGAAATGATTATGATAAACACTGATGCTCAAGCTTTAAAAGATACTGTTAATGCAACTACGATTCAAATTGGTGTCAAGCTGACTAAAGGTCTTGGTGCAGGTATGAAACCAGACATCGGTAAAGAGTCTGCGCTAGAAAACTATGAAGAGATTAAAGCAGCCTTGCAAGGTGCTGATATAGTATTTATCTCTGCCGGTCTTGGCGGTGGAACTGGAACCGGAGCTGCTCCTGTTGTTGCAAAAATTGCTAAAGAAGTAGATGCGCTAACAATAGCAATTGTTACAAAACCATTTGGATTTGAAGCACCAAAAAGATTAAAGCTTGCAAAAGCCGGACTTGAAGAGTTGAAAAAAGAGAGTGATTCAATAGTTGTTATTCCAAATGACAAACTGCTCTCTATAATCGACAGAAAGCTTGGCATTAAAGATAGTTTTAAAATTGTTGACAGTGTTTTGGCTCAAGCTGTTAGCGGAACTGCAGGCGTTATTTTATCTAACGGTGATAATGACATCAACCTTGACTTTGCCGACTTAAAAACAGTTATGAGCCATAAAGGTATGGCACTTATGGGTGTTGGCGAGCATGAGGGTGAAAATGCTGCTTATGAAGCTATCAAAGCTGCTATCGAGTCTCCTCTTCTTGACAATGTGTCTATAAACGGTGCGATGGGTGTTCTTGTTCACTTTAATATGCACCCTAATTTCCCTATGATAGAGATATCTGAGGCTATGGTTGTTGTTCAAGAGAGTGCTCATGAAGATGCTGATGTAATTTTTGGTACTTCAACTGATGAGTCTCTTCCTGAGAATTATGTCAAAATAACTATAATTGCAACAGGGTTTGAAAAAGATGTAAGCTCTTCTGGTTCAAATAACGAAAATTTTGTTAGCGACTCTCCTTCTCCGATTGCAAAAATTCGTCCAAGATTAGTAGTTGGCGGTGATTTAGACGGCTCTCACTTAGATATTCCATCTTATATGAGAATACAGCAAGATTAATTCTGTTTTAATTACTACCTCTCCCCATCACTTACGTGTGGGGTTATTTTTATACCATCAAAAAAAGAGAAAAATATGAAATTTATATTCACTATTTTAACTGTTTTACTTCCGGTTTTATCATCTGCTTCAGATATAAGAACACAGGAACTGCCTCTTAAAAAGATGCAAGAACAAAACAGAGAAATCGCGAAACTGGCAGCCCTTGAACTATCAAAATCACTTCCTCAAACAATAGATAAAAGCACACAACTTATAAAAATAGAAGCCCAAGATGCAACTTTGGTTTATATCTATGAAATTGATGCAACCCCAAAAAGCGATGAAATCGTAAAAAAAGAGGACCGCAGCAGAATGAAAAAGGCCGTAACAACAGGCGTATGCAGAAATTCAAAACGTTTCTTAGAGGCCAATATAGCAATTCGTTATATTTACAACGGCACCCATAGCAAAACTGAACTATTTCGATTTGACATAAACAATGAAAGCTGCAACAATCTGTGAACAGTAAGTACAAGCGTGCTCTTTAAAGACACAATCTCATCTTTAGATTTTTTCTCATCTCTGGAAGATGAAGAGCTAGATACGTTAGCCTCCTTTTGTGTTGTCGGAACTTATGCAAAAGAGTATGTTGTCCATTATGAAAAAAAAGAGAGTAATTCACTTCTGTTTTTATTAGAAGGCGTTGCCAAAGCATATAAAATTGATAAACACAATAACGAAATCTTTCTGCACTATATTTACGCGCCTTCTTTAATTTCAGATGTATCAAATTTTAAAAGAGAAACCCTTATCTCGTTCTCAAATGTATCGCTTCTTGAAAATTCCAAAATCCTCACGATTGATTATAAAAAATTTAAAGAGAATTTTTTGGCAAAAGGTCGTTTGTGCCCGGAGTTTACAAATGAAGTCATCTCAAAATCACACCAACTGCAATCACTTATAAACAGAGAATTTATTTTTAGCTCGGTTGCAAAAGTGGCAATAATGCTGCATGATGATTTAGATATGTTTAACATGCTTAAAAGAAGCGAAATCTCTCTTATTTTGAACATACAGCCTGAAACTCTCTCTAGGGTTTTAAGCAGACTTAAAAGAGATAATATAATAGATTCTAAAAATACAAAAATAGTAGTTTTAAACAAAGAAGCTCTACTATCCGTTTATGAGGAATAAGATATGAAAAAAATTAAAATTACAGGCGCATTGATATTTATATTTTCTGTAGCACTTGCACTCATTTTTAACTTTACTTCAAAAAATATTTCACGGCATAACGATACGATTGCCGTCATGAATGAACAAAAAAACTTTACTCAGGACATCTCAAAAAATATTTTTTATTTTTACAAGCATCCAAACAGCTCACAAAAAACATTAGACGACTCTGTAAAACTCTTCTTAGAGAATATGAACAACAAAGAAGAGGGGCTGCAAAAAAGCGAAAAAATAAGAACGCTATGGAACAGTTTTTATCTGCATGTACAGCACTTCAGAGATCAGGCAAAAAATATATCCATCTACTCAAACATTCTTCTTGAAAAAGAGATTAAAGATATTTACAACACAAACCAAAAACTTATTATTGAGAGCGATAAGTTTATAAACGAAGAGATAGCACATTTTAACAAACAACAAAACAGCTATAAAATGCTCCAATATACACTTTTTTTTATCTTAGTATTACTTCTTCTTTCCTTGTTTACACAGCTAAAAAATGTGATGGCATTTATACAAAAGTTTCTGTTTACATCCAAAGAAATTCTCTCTAATTCCTCTATAAAAACACTCAAACCGATTCAACTTGAGAATAATAACCAAGATATTTTTGAAGCAAAAGACAACTTTAATATACTCGTACAAAAAATTAATGACTCGATTGCTTCTTCGACAAATTCTATGGAACATACCTACAAATCACTAGAAATTGTAGAACAAAATATAGAAAATTTAGTAGAACTGCTTTATGCAATGAATGAAGATTCCAGAGATAAAGAACTGAGAAAAAAAGAAGATGCTATCATCCAATCCTTTGAAGAGTTAAGTTCTTCAGTAAAAAAACTGAAAAATTTAAAAAGCGGCTTAGACAATTTAATTTTAAACACTAAATCATAACTTAAGTTTTAAAATTAATTAAATAATTTGACTATAGTCAAATTTTAACCTCTTTATTTATCCTAATATAATATTTAAAGTTTGAGTTATTTTTATTATCTCAAATAAATTTAAGGAGAGAAAAATGAGTAAGCATTTCAACAAACTTGTTTCACTTCTTGTAGGAACCTCTTTAGTTGCGACAATGTCCTCAGCTGATGGTGAACTGCAAAAAGTTATGAAAGCAAGAGGTCTGAGCGAAATAGATGTAGTTCGCGCTGCAAAGACTTATAACCCTTCGGGTGTAAAAGATGAATTCGTTGTATTTAGTTCGGGCGGACAATCTGGACAAGTAATTGTTTACGGTGTTCCATCTATGAGACTTTTAAAATACATAGGTGTATTTACTCCTGAGCCTTGGCAAGGATACGGATTTGACGAAGAGTCTAAAAAAGTTCTAAGACAAGGTAATATCAGAGGAAAAGAGATTAACTGGGGAGATACACACCACCCTGCTTTATCTGAAAAAGACGGAAAATATGACGGTAAATGGTTAGCGATTAACGATAAAGCCAATCCTCGTATAGCAATTATTGACTTAGCAGATTTCGAAACTAAGCAAATTGTAGTCAACCCTGTATTCAAATCATCTCACGGTGGTGCTTTCTTTACTCAAAACAGTGATTTTATTATCGAAGCGTGCCAATACGCTGCTCCGTTTGATAACAATTACCACCCTATTGAAGACTATAAAGAGGATTACCGCGGCGGTGTTACAATGTGGAGGTTTGACCATAAAAAAGGTAGAATCCAAGAAAAAGAGTCATTTACTATTGAAATGCCTCCATATATGCAGGATTTAAGTGACTCCGGTAAAGCCGTGTCAGACGGTTGGGGTTTTACAAACTCTGTAAACAGTGAGATGTACACGGGCGGAATCGAAGTAGGTATGCCGCCAAACGAAGCAGGTATGAGTAGAAATGACACCGACTTTTTACATGTTTATAACTGGAAAAAATTAGCAGAACTTGCAAAAGATTCTAAAAATGTAAAAATCATTAACGATCATAAAGTTATTCCTATGGATATAGCTGTTAAAAACAATGCTCTATTTTTGATTCCGGAGCCAAAATCTCCACACGGTGTAGACGTATCTCCAGACGGTGAATATATTACGGTTTGCGGTAAGTTGGATACGCACGCTTCCGTTTTCAAATGGAGCAAAATCAAAAAGCTTATCGATGCCAAAGAATTTGCCGGAAAAGATCCGTACGGTGTTCCAATTTTAGATATGAAAAAATCTCTTCACGGTCAAGCAGAGTTGGGTCTGGGGCCATTACATAGCCAATACTCACCGATTGACGGCGAGATATATACTTCACTTTATGTTGATAGTCAGGTTGTAAAATGGAACTATAAAACTCTAAAGGTAATTGATAAACAAAATGTTCACTATAACATCGGTCACTTGTGCGGTATGGAAAGTGAAACCATGGATCCTCAAGGAAAATATATTATCGCTCTAAATAAACTTGCGATTGATAGATTCCAAAATGTCGGTCCGTTGCATCCGCAAAACCATCAATTAATTGATATTAGCGGTAAAAAAATGGATCTCCTTGTTGATATGCCTCTGCCGTTAGGTGAGCCACACAACGCTGTTGCTATTAGATCTGAAAAACTTCATGGACATGTAAGATATGCAATGGGTACCAACTCAAGAACAGATTCTGTTCACGAAGGTAAAACACTTGCGGGTCAAGAGAGAGTTGAAAGAAAAGGGAACAAAGTTAAAATATACGCAACTATGGTTCGCTCACACATCAATCCTGAGAGAATTACCGTAAACAAGGGCGATGAAGTTACAATGTACTTAACAAACCTTGAGAGAGCTCAAGATGAAGCACACGGTTTCACGATAGACCATTACAATGTTCATGCATCATTAGAACCGGGTAAAACAGCAAGTATTAAATTTATAGCTGATATGGAGGGTGTTTTCCCTTACTACTGTACAGAATTTTGTTCTGCGCTTCACTTAGAGATGATGGGTTATTTGATGGTTAAAGATCCTAACAAAAAATATGTTAGTGCTCAAAAAACAAAAATGCAAACAATGACTCCTGCACAGCTTAAAGCAGAGTATGACAAAACTGTTGCTACAAATGTTGCTACTGATGCAGTTATCCAGTCTGTTGTTAAATTCTTAAAAGATAACAAATATGAAAAACATAAAGTTGTTGCTGACCTTGTAACAGATGCATTTGACCAATACAACCAAATTCCTGCACAGAAAAAACTGGCAGATGCGGCAGTAAAAGCCGGTGATATGGAAAAAGCTATTCTTTTTGAAAATATGATTTGGCAGCTGCAAGTTAAAACTGCTGACGTAGGCATTAGAGCTAAAGATGCACTTGTAAGATTAATCGCTACAAAACAATCTTCTGCAGCAGCTGCAGGTGAAAAAGCATTTGGCGAAGGCGGATGCGGCGGATGTCACGTTATCGGTAAAGTTTCTTCAGGTCCTGACTTAACGGGCGTACTTCAAAGACATGGCGAAAAAGGTGAGAAATGGGTTAAAGATTTCATCATGAATCCTGAGAAAATGTATAATGATGCTTACGTAAAAGGCATGATTGACTATTTTAACCTAAAAATGCCTAACCAGCACATGGATGAAAAAGAGACTAAAAATATTATTGAATACCTCAAATGGGTAGATGACAACGCAAATCTATTCTAATTCAAAATAGTATCGCTCATATTTAAAGGGAAAGAATAAAAATTCTTTCCCTTTTTTTACACTTAATCATAAAAATTTTATAAATCATTCTTATAAGAGAAATTTTGTTATATAATACATCAAAAAGTAAAAGGAACTCCTTCGATGCATAAAAGTATTATAAAAGCAAGAGTATTTGCTGCTTTAGCCCTCATAATTCTAACACTATCTTTTACCTTTCCTATGATTGCATTTCACGGAACACTCAACAAAATAGAAGCAGAAAAAAGCGAAGAAATTTCATCTTTTACCAAAACAATATGGAATCTTTATAATCAAGGCAGATACAAAAGTGTAACTACTCCTAAAGAAGCTCATAACAATCTAGAAGAGATGATTTTTTCTGCTTCAGAGATAGGCGTTGCATCACTGCCTATTTGGTCTGTTTCGCTAGAAGCTCCAAACTATCCTAAAGAGGCTTTCCCGCAAGGTATTCCGGTGTTTTTTCATTTTGACGGTTACAGTGGAGAAGTGCATGAGATGAATACGATTAACCACTATGTAGGAATGGATCCGATGTGGATTGGCGGGACAATTGAAAGAGAGATTGGAATTTACGCTCTTTTGGCACTCTCTTTGGGAATGATCTATTTTATAGCATATAACGCAAAAATACTAAATTATATCATGTTGGTTCCTGCGTCTCTTCCTCTTCTTTTTATTGCCGATTACTCTTACTGGCTCTACTGGTTTGGGCATAACCTGCATGACTGGGGCGCATTTAAAATCAAGCCTTTTATGCCAACTGTTTTTGGAGACGGTAAAATAGCTCAATTTACAACGCACTCTTACCCTACAATCGGTTTTTATCTTATTGTGGCAATCGGTCTCTTGAGCCTTCTTGCATTTTTTGCAAAGCAAAAAGCTCTTAGAGAAATGAATAAATAGAAAATGTTAAAGTTACTTTTTGCTCTCCTATCTCTATTTTTGCCACTCTTACATGCAAATGTATTGCAAGAAGCAATCGACAATGCTCCAAGCGGTTCCATTTTAAAACTCCCTGCCGGCGTTTATAAAGGAAATATCATCATTGATAAGCCTTTGACAATTATTGGCAAAGAAGCCGGCGTAGTTATTGACGGAGAGGGCAAAGGAACCGTTATTAAAGTAAAAAGCTCTTTTGTAACACTTAAAAATTTAAAAATAATCGGCAGCGGCGATAGACATGAAAATATTGACGCGGCTATAACTATCTCTGAAGCAAAACAGTGTGAAGTGAGTGACTGCATTATAGAAGATTCTCTTTTTGGAATTGATTTGCAGATGGTAAGCAACTCAATTGTCTCAAACAACACTATTACTTCAAAAGATTTTGAACTTGGCCTTAAGGGTGACGGATTAAGACTTTGGTATAGCAATGACAACATTATCAAAAAAAATTCACTTATCCGCTCCCGCGACATGGTTGTTTGGTATAGCCATGGAAATATCATTGAAGAAAATATCGGCGAATACTGCAGATACTCTTTACATTTTATGTATGCCGGCAAAAATTTTGTGCGTAACAACAGATACCAGTACAACTCGGTAGGAATCTTTTTTATGTACTCCAAAGACACCGTGGCAACCGGCAATTTTATAAAAAGCTCTCTCGGTACAACCGGAATGGGTATCGGTTTAAAAGAGGTTACAAACTTCATAATCAAGGACAATACGATTTTATATTGCGCACAGGGAATGTATATCGACAGATCTTCATTTGAACCAGATACAAACAATTGGATAGAGGATAACAAGATACTCTACAACTCCCAAGCGCTCCATTTTCACTCGCTCAGCGAAAGCAATATTATCAAAAATAATAAAATAATAGGAAATATAGAAGACGTTGTAAACGACGGTAGAGCAAGCAAAACTTATAACAATGAGATTGTTCAAAATTATTGGGATAACTACGAAGGATTTGACAAAAACGGAGATAACATAGGAGACACTTCTCACAAAGTGTATCAATATGCGGATCAGCTCTGGGTTTATAATCCCGATGTAAAATTTTTTTACGGATCACCCGTTATCTCTCTGCTCAATTTTTTGGCAAAATTGGCACCATTTACAAAACCGCTTTTTTTGTTTGAAGACAAAAAACCCATAATTAAAATAGAAGGATAGGTTGTGCAAACAGTTAAAACAGACAAAAGAGAGTTTATCAAGTACTCTACTTTAGGAGTTTTAGGACTTGTTTTAGGCGGTGGAATGGTGTTTTCTCCGTATGTCTTAAAAGCAGAAAACAGATTAAGACCTCCCGGTGCGGTTGATGAGAAGAAATTTTTGGCACTCTGTATAAAATGCGGGCAGTGTCTTCAAGTTTGTCCTTACCACTCAATTAAACTTGCCGATTTCCTAAGCGGTCACGGCACCGGAACTCCATATATTGACGCAAACAAGAGAGGCTGTTATGCGTGCAGCGCCGTACCTTGCGTTCTTGCTTGCCCAAGCGGAGCGCTAGATCATCACTGTGAAAAGCCAGAAGATATTAAAATGGGAATAGCTGTTTTGGAGTTTCCAAATACATGTATCGCTATGACAAATACCCCCATCCCAAAGGGTTATAATGATAAAATGCACAAGTTTACGAATTCTGTAGTAAATATCAATAAACTTGAAGTTGAACTTTTAGAAAAATTTGATTCGTTTGAGGGTAAACAGTGTACTTTGTGTGCCGATATATGCCCTATTCCGAATCCTCTGAGCGCTATCGCTATGGTAAGTGATGGCGGCGGCGGAAACAGACCTGAAATTTATGACGGCTGTATCGGCTGCGGGGCATGTCAAGAGGTTTGTCCTACAACTGCTCCTTCTATCGTCGTCAAACCTAGAGTTACCTATGAACAATTTTATACACAAAAAGGTTAAAGGCTAAAACATGAAAAAAACTAATTTTCTCTTCATTTACACGCTTACTCTTCTCGCTCTGTTTGCCGGATGCAGCGACGGCAATCAAAAGAAAGAAGAGCTTCGCTCTTCAAATGAAGTCACGTCTGCACAAAAAATTGAAGTTATAGAGAATGAGAATGCGCAAGAGATAAAAGTGGCGCTCAAAGAGATAGATGCAAATCAGAGCCAGTCGTACTACTATGACTACAATATCAAAAGCGAGCATGATCTTAATTCACAGCCGGCAAATAACGATGCCTCGGTAAAAACAAAACCAAGAAACGCTGTTGATGCAAATTTGCACATTAGAAGTCCTTATGAAAATGTAGAGGCTTCCATGCTTGTCAAAAGATTAAGCAAAAACTTTATCGTGAAATGCTCTGCATGTCACAACGACTATGCAAACGGTATCATAGGACCTTCTCTGCTAGGCAAAGATGCTAATTATATATTTGAAAAAATCTCAAAATTTAAAGACGGTTCAGCTAAAAATGTGCTTATGCGTGATCTTGTAAGTCAAATGGATGCAAAAGAGATAAGAACGCTGGCAGATGAAATTTATGAATTTAACAAAAAAATAAATGAGATGAGAAAATAGATATGAAAAATATTATTGTAGGAATTTTAACACTGTTTATTGTTGTGTTGATGGCTTATACCGCATCGCAAGGCAGAGCATATCACGGCGGAGAATACTCAAGAGTTACAGAAGACATTGGAACGAAAGAGAGCCAACAACAAACCACAGCTTCTCAAGTTTCGACACCGCAAGAAAAAAGTGACAGAGATAAAGAGTCCGAGCAGCTTCAAGCAATAAAAGATAAAGCCGGAAATATCGGGCAAATAAAGGTTAGTGTTGCATATAAGAGCAAATGTGCCGCATGCCACGGCGCAAACGGTTCTGGGGAACAAGACGGCAGAAAACTTATGGGACCGAAACTTTATGGGCAGAATGCGGACAAACTCTATAAAGATTTGGTTGATTTTAAAGCCGGAAGAAAAGAGAACATTATCATGAAGGGACTTCTTATCAACACAACCGAAGAGGAGTTAAGAAGCTATGCTGATGAGATAGGCGCTTTCTCTTCACAACCTTAAGAGTAGATTATCATGGATAAATATAACAATAGAGAGACCATAAAACACTCTTCTTTTTGGTCAACTTTTTTTGATACGACAAAAGAGGGAAAGAGAATTTTTAGTTACAGAATGAAAAGATGGATACTTGTTATCTCTATCCACCTGCTCTTTTTTCTCTCTTTTCATGTTGATATTCAAGCGTTAGAGGGAACGCTAAACGGCTCTAGATTTTTAGGCTTTCACCTAATTGATGTTTTTACGACCATGCAGCTTTTTTTAGCTGCGCATGAGCTGCCCTTAAATATGATAATCGGAACGGTTACGATTCTTATAGTATATATTCTTATCGGCGGACGAGCGTACTGTTCCTGGGTGTGCCCTTACGGTTTGCTGAGCGAGGTCGGCGAAAAGTGGCATAATACGCTTGTAAATAAAAAAATTATTAAAGAGAGAAAGTTTGACCATAGAGTCAGACATATCTTTTGGGCTATTTTTTTAGTTCTTGCTTTCTTTAGCGGTTTTTTAGTTTTTGAGACCTTTAACGTTGTAGGAATTCTAAGCCGCATGATTGCCTATGGATGGAGCTTGGCACTTTTATGGGTTGCGGCTGTTTTTGCTATTGAAGTTTTTTACTCTCGCAGAGCGTGGTGTACATACGTCTGTCCAATAGGAACAACCTACGGCTATATCGGAAAAATTTCAGCTCTAAGAATTGAGTGGAATAACAACTGTGACCACTGTATGGTTTGCCATGACGTCTGTTTTGAGAATCAAGTTTTAGAAATTACTAAAGCAAAATATGATGAACAAAGAGAAGAAAAAGGGATAACAAGAGAGTACATTACTGGTGCTGATTGTACACTGTGCGGCAGATGTGTAGATGTTTGCCATGCTGATGCGCTTACTTTTGACTTTAGATTAAAGGAGTTGGTGTAATATATGATACAAATATCAAATCTTACTAAAAAATTTGGCTCTCACCTCTCGTTGGACAATGTAAGCTGTACTTTTGACAAAGGGGAATCCGTTGCGCTTATGGGTGCAAACGGAGCCGGAAAAACAACGCTTATCCGCTCTATTTTGGGATACTACCATCCAGACGGCGGAGAAGTTCTTATCAACGGTCTTAACCCGATACAAGAGCGGACAAAAGTACTGCAAGATATTAGCTTTGTTCCGCAGCTTCCGCCTCCAATCAAATTAAGCACTGAAGAGCTTATACACTATATAAGTGTGAGTGCGAACGTTGAGAAAGAACTCATAAGGCACTACGCAAACGAAATGAAGCTCGACATTAGCGCAAATGCGAACAAATCATTTTTCAAACTAAGCGGCGGGATGAAGCAAAAACTGCTCATTGCCATCAGTCTGGCAAAAAAAAGCAATATCATCATCTATGATGAACCAACGGCTAATCTTGACCCAAAAGCAAGAGATGATTTTTACAGACTACTCAAAGAAAATGAGAATGAAAAGATACTTCTCTTCGTCACTCATAGACTTGAAGAGGTAAGAGAGCTAGTAAACAGACAAATATACATGGATTTAGGGAAAGTAGTTTCAGATGAGATTTTTTAGTTTTTTTTCTCCTTTTATTGCTCTTTTTCTTCTCCTTTTTATAGCAGGCTGCAACTCTTCAAATTCCTTAATATCTGAAAATAAAAAAGTATGCCCAAAATGCAGTATGACGCTGCCTGAGTCAAATATTCACACTGCAAAGATTCAAGACGGCTCAGGCAAATACCATTTTGATGATTTGGGATGTCTTATTTTATGGGCAAAAGATAAAAATATAAATATAGCTGAAGCAAAAACGGAAGTTTTTTCAAATGATACGCACAGATATATAGAGGTTCAAAAAGCTCACTTTAGCGTCAATGAAAAAACACCGATGGGCTATGGATTCGGCGCATATGAAAATGAGAAAGCAAATACAATCATAATAGATGAAGTTGCACTTAAAATGTTACGGGGTGAGCACATGGCAAATCCAAAAATCAGAAAACAGATACTAGCTCACTAAAGGATTAGTTTGAAAAATTTATATTTAATCGCTTACTTGGATTTAAAAGAGTCACTGAGAGCAAAATGGTTTTTAGTCTATTCTCTCGTCTTTGGTGGACTTATCGCGCTCTTTTTTATTGCAGGAGTTACGGAGTCGCAAGTCATGGGCTTTAGCGGACTTAGCAGACTCCTGCTTATGTATATACAAATTACCATTGTCATTCTTCCAATCTTCATCCTTATTACAACCGTTAGGTCGATTTCAGGCGATAGAGACAACCATATACTAGAATATATGCTCTCTTTTCCAATCTCACTAAAACAGTACTACTGGGGTAAAATCATAGGAAGATTTATCACGGTTTACATTCCTGTGCTTTTTGCAATGGTTATTGCCGTATTTTACGGATTTATCAAGGGTGCAGAGATTCCTTGGAGTATTTTCTTTTTATATACGGGGCTTCTTTTTTCACTCTCAAGCGCTTTTTTAGGAATCGCGTTTTTCATCTCCTCTTTTGTAAAATCTTCTGAAGTGGCTCTTGGTATCGCATTTTTTATCTGGATATTTTTGTTGGCATTCATAGATATAGCACTTATCTCGCTTATGATGCAGCAGAGATTTAACGAAGGAGTTATCATTTTTATAGCGATGATAAATCCTATGGAACTTTTTCGAGTTGCCGCCATCTCTCTTTTTGATCCCGAATTAACCGTTATGGGTCCTGTTGCGTTTTACATTCTTGACCTGATGAGTCAAACTCTTTTTGTACTGCTAGCTATCGGTTATCCGCTTCTTTTAGGGCTTTTGTTTGCTACGCTCGGATTTGTCATATTTAAGAAAAAAGATTTAGTTTAAAAGGAAAAACAACATGAAAAAATTTATCTTAGCATCTCTGCTTACTAGCTCTCTCTTATTTTCATATACAATGGATTATGATAAAGAGACGGAGTGTTTGGTACGAAAAATAAAGATTTACAAAGATCCTCAGTGGATATCTAAAATCGAGCTTACAAACGGGAAAAAACTTTTTTTTTCCAGCCCAAAATCAATGATTGAGTTTTATCATCAGCCCGGAAGATGGTTTGACGTAGGTATAAAAAGCGAAGAGGATTTCAAAGATATTATAGTTACCGACTACAATACGCTCAAGCCCATTGATGCACGAGGAGCATTTTTTGTATACGGAAGCACAAAAATATCTCCTGCCGGTGATGATTTAGTTCCGTTTCAAAGCTATGAAGATGCAAAAAGTTTCGCCGAGAAACATAACGGCAAAAGAATTTTTGGCTTTAAAGAGGTAAAGGAGTCACTTATCAAACTCCTAAACGGCAAAATATAATTCAAGCATTTATGCTTGAATTATATATCAAAAACTAAACTTCTCACTTTTTAAAACTCTAAATTTTGTTAACTCTTTATTATCTTCAAGCCCAAGTTTTTTAGCGCCATCTTTAGAGATTCTTTGCACTCCAAGTGTTAGTGTCAGCTTGTCGCCTTTTTGTAGGGACTTCTTAAAAACAACTTCTCTTTTTGCATAAATAAGAGTATCTTTCATTGTCTCTTTTGCATCCCACGGCATAACTTCTACGCCATCTTTTGCCAAGATTCTCTCAAATACAAAAGGCTCTAAGTCGATTATCTTTCCGCCCCTATTGATTTGTGCTTTTAAAATTCCCTGTCTAAATGCTTGACCAAAAAGTGCATGATTTGACTTATTAATTACTGCTACACTAAAGTTATCGCTATTTTTAGAGAGTTTAAACTCAATATACTCTCCCATATTTTTGTTCATATGGTATATTCCTGCGATGCCGTGATAAGCATGGGTTTGGGTCTCATTTATTGTTACTTTTGTTCCAAGAACCTGCGGCATATGACATGTAACACAGCTGTTTTTGTCTTTTTCATCTATCTTGGCATCAAGCATTGTAATATCGAAACTGTGTTCGTTGTTGGTATGTGAGTGACAACCCATACAAACATTTCCGTTATAAAAGTTTTCGTTGTCATAATCAATCTTGTGATACGGCGAACTTTTAGACTCTTTTACAAGCCCAAACCATGACTTTGTTGTTTCATACTCTGCTTTGCCTTTTTTGCCTTTTTCAGCCGTATAAAACTCTTTTGTTTTACCTGTTATAACATTTGTATTTGAACTCTCGCCCTCTTCTACATCTTTTATGCTATGGCAATAGATACAAGAAATCGGTTCTTGGATTTGGGCTTCATTTTTTGCAAGTTTACCGCTTTTTAGCGCTTCAATATCGCTTGGAGAGTGGCACTTTGCGCATGTATAGCCTTTTTCATCTTTTGGATGATTATCCCACATTGCTTTATGGATAGGATTGTTATAAACAGATGCATTGCGATGAGAAGATTCATAATACTCTTGATATATTATCGGATGGCATTTTTGACAAACTTTGCTCTCGTTTGCTTGTAGTGAGTTTGCAAACAGCATTGCAAATATAAGTAAAAAAATATGGCGCATATTCTCTCCAAAATTAAAATTTGCACATTTTAACTAAGCATATACGCTATCGTGTTGATATAAATCAGTAATTGTGTATTTATCTTAAAAATATTGAATCAGAGCATCTCTGTCTATAAACTTTTTTTTGACATTTATTATGTCATGGTCTTTGAAAAACTTTAAAATTCTAGAGAGAGTCTCAGGAGAAACACCTAAAATCTCCGCTATCTCAATATTTTTTGTCTCAAAAAAATCATCTGCATGGTTGTATATATATTTAGCAACTCTCTCTTTTGAGTCCAACACCAAGTTCGTAGATATTATGTTTTCAAGATTTTTAATCTTTTTTATTAGTGATGTCTGGATATTAAAGGCTAAATTTGGGTTCGAGAAAATAACCTCTTTTAATTTTTCAAAATCTATTTTTAAAACTTCTACGTCACTATACGCTTTTGCAGTTGCCGGATATGGCATCCCTTCAAAGTTTGCAACTTCTCCAATAAGTTCATTGTCATGAAAATATTTAAGCACCACTTCTTTGTGATTTGATGATGTTTTATAGAGTTTGATAACACCTTTTACTAAAAGGAATAGATATTTTGGCTCATCACCTTCATAAAAAACAATATTTTCCTTGGATACTTTGTGTTCGGTTGTAAAATGCTCTATCTTTTTTATAGTCTCTTCATCAACATTTTGAAAAAGAACTATATTCTTTAAATGTATTCTCATATTATTATTTTTAATACCTCATCGTAAGTTAAAATCTTTTCACCCTCTTTAATAGACTCTTTTGAGCCGTAAGCACTATACCCAAATGCCATCGGGGTAACATTTTCAGATGTGTAAAATGCACTTCTTGCATCAATCCACTCCCCTGTTTTTGCATCCGTTATCCAGATTTTCGCACTGTTGCCAAAAGCTGGATTCTCCTCTTTAAGCCATAAAACCATACACCCAATGTCATCAAATTTATAAGTTTTTTTTGCTTTTGGATGCTGCAGCTGCACCGTGTTTTTTCTATCGCTAAGCACCATAACACATCTATCGCACATATCTCTGTCCCAATGTATATTAGCAGGACCGCTTGTACTCTTCTCTTGACAACCTAGAAAACTAAAAACAACAAATAAAAAAACCAATAAAAATCTAATTTTTAACATGTATAAACTCCCGCACTTAAAGCCAAACGCCATTTTTCAAGTAATAATTTGCTACAAATAGTGTCAACAATATAACATAAAGAAAATTAAACAAAAGTGAGACTTTATAGCTACTAGCCGACTCTTGCACAAAACTAACAACCAAGCCGTAAAAAGTTCCCATAAATAGAAAAAAATAGATGAAATAACCAATATAGTAATAATCTCTCTGTAAAAAGCAAAATGGGCAGTGGTGTGAGGGAAGTTCATAAATATATGTACCGAAAAAAAGTATCAAAGCAACAATAGCTATCACGATAAAAAACATATTTGCAACTGCAAAAAGGTATCTTTTTTTTAAAAAATAAGATAGGACTATAAGCAGATAATTTCCGTAAAAAAGTGTTAAAACAGTTGTAGTCTCTAAAGAAAATATTCCTGATATGGCTGAAGCAGCAGAGCTTGAGTAGATACTACCGCAGCAGCTTACCATCTTGTCTATCTCTATACTGCCAAACATAACACCTTCTAAAAT
>JAURYA010000077.1 GCA_030654155.1 Sulfurimonas sp.
GGTAGTGGTTAGATAGATGTACTATGCGAGGGAGCTGGATAGTCTAAAAAAGTCTAAAAGATACAGAACTAGAGAGATTGTTGATTATACTATTTTAGATTTTGCTTCAAATGATTATCTGGGACTCTCCCACAACAAAGAGCTTCACAACGCTACATGCAAAACGCTCTCAAATATGCCTCTTCACAGCTCAAAAGCTTCGCTTCTTGTAAACGGATACCATCAGATACACAGAGATTTTGAAGCTTCTTTATGTGAGGCAAACAACTTTCCTGAGGGTGTAATTTTAGGCAGCGGTTTTAATGCAAACATAGCCCTAGTTGAAGCGCTTGTAAGACGAGGCGATGTGCTCTTTATGGATGAGAAGTATCACGCTTCGGGAGTTTTGGCGTCAAATATAAAAAGTGTAAATGTTAAGTTTTTTGCCCATAACGATATGGAAGAGCTTGCTATGCTTCTTAAAAAAACAGATGCAAAGAGAAAGATTATTGCGGTTGAGGGAATCTACTCGATGGACGGCGACTTGGTTCATAAAGATATATTTGAGATTGCAGATGAGCATGACGCAATTTTGATAGTGGATGAAGCCCACAGCAGCGGAGTTATAGGGAAGAACCTTATGGGTGTTTTTGACCACTATAACATACCCATAAAACCAAACTACATAAAGATGGGAACTCTCGGCAAAGCTTACGGGAGTTTCGGCGCTTTTATTTTGGCTTCTGAGCATATCATAGAGTATCTGATAAATCGCGCAAAGCCCATTATTTACGCAACATCTCTATCGCTTTATGATACTCTTTTGGCGCATAATGCACTGAAGTACATGTTAAAAAATAGCGAGCTTCTAAAGAGCGAGATTAAAAAGCGCCAAGAGATAGTTTATGAGGAGCTTGGCATAAAAATAGAGGGTCTTATTGCTCCTATTCTTATAAACGACAATAAAAAAGTTATAGAGATTCGTGATGAGCTTAAAAACCTCGGGTTTGCGGTTGGTGCCATCAGACAGCCTACCGTAGAGCGCGCAATCATACGCCTCATTGCAAGAGTAGGCGAGAGTTGCGATAGCTTAAGAGAGTTGTGTATAAATTTGGCTAAAATAAAAAAATGAATATCTCAAAACTGCGAATAACGATTGATGAGAAGTGTCTGGTTGATATCGGGTTTAGCATCCCATCTTCGCTAGCACTCGTCGGGCAGAGCGGGAGCGGCAAAAGCTTAACCATTAAAGCTCTTCTTGGAATGTTGCCCAGCAGTATGAGGTTGGAGCTAGAGTATGAAAACAGTTTTGAGTTGGTAGCGGGGAAAAGTTTGGCTTTTGTTCCTCAGAACCCCTTTACTGCTCTCTCTCCACTGACAAAGATTAAGAGGCAGTTTTTTATTCCACTCTCCAAAGTTGAGAAGCTCTTTTTTCAAGTCGGGTTGGATATGGAGCTCTTAGAGAGGTTTCCGCCGGAACTCTCAGGCGGTCAGCTTCAAAGAGTAGTAATCGCGATGGCTTTGAGTTGCAATCCGGAGCTTATTTTGCTTGACGAGCCGACAACGGCGCTTGATCCTGCAACAAGAGTTATGATTTTAAATCTTTTAAAAACTCTTCAAAGCGAGTTTGGTTTTAAAATACTTTTTGTGACGCACGATATGAGCTCTGCTAAAATATTATGCGAAGATATCTGTGTTATAAAAGATGGCAAAGTAGTAGAGAGTGGAAAAATGCAAGAGGTGCTCCAAAATCCGATTGCAGAGTACACAAAGATTTTAATGGATGCAAATTTTGCAAATAGGAATTTTAGAATATGAAAAAAGTTAGAAATTTATTTTTTGTTTTTCTCTTGCTTGGAGCCATAGCCCCTTTTGCGGTTATCGGTTATTTCCTAGTCGGAGAGATTTACGATATAGAAGAGCTTGTTGATTATAAGCCGCCTGTTACGACAAGAGTTTATGATAAAAATGGTGAAAAAATTGCAAATATTTTTGAAAATGAACATAGATACTATGCCTC
Source organism: Sulfurimonas sp. (assembly GCA_030654155.1). Classification (GTDB taxonomy): domain Bacteria; phylum Campylobacterota; class Campylobacteria; order Campylobacterales; family Sulfurimonadaceae; genus Sulfurimonas. The sequence goes on from JAURYA010000077.1 coordinate 2,000, forward strand.
GTTCGAAGAGATTCCCACAAGGATTGTCGAGGCGCTTTTAGCAATAGAAGATACAACTTTTTTTGAGCATCAGGGTATAAATATAGATGCTATTTTTAGGGCAATTGTAAAGGATATACAAGCAGGAAAGTTTGTTGAGGGAGCCAGTACGATTACACAGCAGCTGGTAAAAAACAGACTCTTAAGCAGAGAAAAAAAGATTTCAAGAAAAGTAAAAGAGCTTATCTATGCGATGAAGGTAGAGAGCAGTTTAACCAAAGAGCAGATACTTGAGTGTTATCTTAATGAGATATATTTTGGTCATGGATATTACGGAATAAAAACAGCGGCAGATGGCTATTTCCATAAAAAACTGGGCGAGTTGACCCTAAAAGAGATGGCTTTGCTTGTGGGTCTGCCAAAGGCGCCGAGCACTTATGCCCCTACAAAAAATTATGAGATATCTATGGGCAGAGCAAATCGTGTAATATCAAGAATGCACGCTCTGGGCTGGATAGATGATGAGACGCACAATGCCTCTTTGCTTGAGAAACCAAAAGTATATGATGATACGCTAACACAAAACAGCGCTCCGTTTATAGTAGATGAAATTGCAAGAAAAGCGGCTGAATTAGGCATAGAAGATATAAAAACAGGCGGATATGAGATATATACGACGATAGATATGAGACTGCAAGAGGCGGCAGAAAAATCACTAAAACACTCTTATGAGATGTCGCTCTCAAGGATGAAGGCTCGCAAGCCCGAAGATGAGACAGCCGGACTAAATGCAAAACTTTTAAACGGTGCTCTTATTTCGGTTGATTCAAAAACAGGGGATATTTTAGCCCTTGTCGGCAGTGTTGACTATAAGAAGAGCTCATACAACAGGGTTACGCAAGGCCGCAGACAACCCGGTTCCGCATTTAAGCCTTTTATATATCAAGTTGCTATTGATTTAGGCTACTCCGGAGCGACAGAGCTTGTTGATATCTCAAGAACATATACCTATGAAAAAGATGGTGAAGAGCAGAAGTGGCAGCCAAAAAATTATGAAGAGAATTATAAAGGCATTTTAAGCCTCAGAGAAGCGCTTATTCACTCAAGAAACCTTGCTACGATTAACCTTGTAAATGATATTGGGCTATCGCAGCTCCATAAAGAGCTTGATAAATTCGGCATAGCCAACCTTCCGCCGGACTTGTCCATCGCACTAGGAAGTATTACGTTATCGCCTATGCAGATGGCAAAATATTTTACCTCTTTTGCAAACTCCGGTGTTCAAGTTGAGCCGCAGCTTATACGCAACATCGACAAGGGTTTAAATACGATTTATGAGAAAAAAGAGAAAACCAAATTTATTACTAAGCCGACGCAAGCATACATAATGACGACAATATTAAAAGATGTTGTGGAGAAGGGAACAGGAAAATCGGCTAAAGTTCAGGGTATAGAACTTGCGGGCAAAACCGGAACAACAAACAACAATATGGATGGATGGTTTGTGGGATATTCACCAACGATTGAGACGATTGTTTGGTTTGGAAATGATGACAACTCTCCGATGGACAGGGTAGAGACAGGCGGTAGAATTGCCGGACCTGCTTTTGCGATGTATTATGAAAATGTTCTAAAGATATACCCTCAGATTCAAAGAAAATTTGAAAAACCAGAGGGGATAATAGAGGTAAATATTAACGGCGAAAAAGAGTACTTCAGTGATGTTTCAAAACCGCCTCGCGGTGGTTCAGAGGTTAAAACAGAGGAGATGTTACTCTTTTAATATTCATCACGGACGATATTATGACAGCGAAAACAAGCGTGTTCTATGTAGGTGTAGGCTCTTTGAGCTTCCTCTCTGCGAACTATGCCCGATTGATTACGCTTGTTTTCTATAACATCTAAAATAATCTGAACATTATGGCTGATAATCTGCGCACTCATAACGGCTTCACTTGCTTTATGCTTTTTATTAGCCGGAAGCATTGTCGAGAACTTCTCTTTGTTTCCAAGCAAATCTTGCGCATGTTGGGCAAAACGCTTGATTGATTTTTGCACACCCTCTTGATCGCTAGATATAAATGCTCTTTGAACTTCACTCAACTCTGCATTAAGAAGCAACATGTTCGACTTAAGGTCGTAAGCCGATAGTGATGTAAATAGCAGTGCTACTAAACCTATTGCAACTGTTTTTTTTGACATAATCAAA
>JAURYA010000086.1 GCA_030654155.1 Sulfurimonas sp.
GTCGTCAAGAATCTGGTTGCCGATATCAAAAATCGGGCAATCGGCCAGGAAGTATTGTCCAGTTTAACCCCGGCTCAGCAGGTGATTAAGATCGTCAACGATGAGTTGACGGCCCTCATGGGCAGTAAAAATGTAGGGTTGAACCTTTCCGGCCCCGCACCGGCCTCAATTATGCTGGTGGGGCTTCAGGGGTCCGGTAAAACTACAACTGCTGGCACGTTGGCGAATTTTTTAAGAAAACAGGGTAGAAATCCATATCTGGTACCGGTGGATGTCTATCGTCCGGCGGCCATTGAGCAGTTGCAGAAACTGGCCGCGCAGATTTCCATCCCCGCTTATCCGTCTTCCATTGATATGAATCCGGTGGATATTTGCCGGAAAGCGGTTGTTGCTTCGAAAGCAGCCGGGTGCGATACCCTGATCATCGATACGGCCGGGCGCCTCCATGTGGATGAGGCCCTCATGGCCGAGCTGGTGGACATCAAAAATGCCATCCAGCCGTCGGATATTCTGCTGGTGGCGGATGCCATGACCGGCCAGGACGCCGTCAATATCGCCCAAGCGTTTAATAAAGACCTCGATATCGGCGGCGTGATTCTCACCAAAATGGACGGCGACGCCCGCGGGGGCGCGGCCCTGTCCATTAAGGCCATTATCGATAAACCGATCAAATTTATCGGTGTGGGCGAAAAACTGAGCGAACTGGAGCTGTTTCATCCGGACAGGCTGGCCTCCCGGATTCTGGGAATGGGGGACATGCTGTCTTTCATTGAAAAAGCCCAGGGTGCGGTGGATATGAAAAAAGCCGCAGAACTGGAAAAAAAGCTCAGAAAAAATGAATTCACATTGGAGGATTTTAAGGATCAGATGTCCCAGGTCCGGAAAATGGGGTCATTGAATGATCTCATTAAAATGATTCCGGGTGTAAGTAAAAGCAAGCAGCTCAAAAATCTTGAGGTGGATGATCATGAGCTTGTTCGGGTGGAAGCGATCATCAATTCCATGACCCGGAAGGAGCGTCGGGATCATACCATTATTAACGGCAGCAGAAGAAAAAGGATTGCAATAGGCAGCGGAAACAGTGTACCGGAAGTGAATAATTTGTTGAAAAATTATACCAACGTACTAAAAATGATGAAAAAAATCAGCAAGGGCGGTTTTACGCGCGGAATGGGCCGCG
>JAURYA010000090.1 GCA_030654155.1 Sulfurimonas sp.
TGCCTCATGTTGCGGACATAAACACACTTTTAAAACTGCTCTCAAACCTAGGTGCAAAGTGCAACAGAGGCGAAGAGATAACAACTATTGACACATCTTCTTTGAGTGAAACAAAAGCGACTTACGACATTGTAAGAACAATGCGCGCTTCTATCCTTGTTTTGGGTCCTATTTTAGCTAGATTCGGACATTGTGAAGTATCGCTTCCAGGCGGATGTGCAATTGGTCAAAGACCTGTTGACTTGCACCTAAAAGCACTTGAACAGATGGGAGCCATTATAAATATAGAAGCGGGTTATATCCATGCTATCGCTCCAAATGGTCTAAAAGGGTGTAATATTATCTTCGATAAAATAACAGTTACGGGCACCGCAAATATTGTTATGGCAGCAGCATTGGCAGAGGGTGTGACAACTATTACAAATGCGGCAAGAGAGCCTGAGGTTGTTCAACTTTGCGAAATTTTAAATGCAAACGGCGTTAAGATAGATGGCATCGGAACTGCTATCTTGACCATTCACGGAACAGACAAAAAACTTATACACATTGATGAGTTTAGCGTCATCCCAGACCGTATTGAAGCTGGAACATATCTCTGCGCAGCCGCTATAACTAGGTCAGAGATTACGTTAACCGATGTAAATCCCGGGCATCTCGGTGCAGTTTTGTCAAAGCTTCAAGAGATGGGAAGCAAATTTACAATAACAGATAACACAATCACGATTCATCCATCAGATGTCATAAAGCATGTTAAAATCGTTACACAGGAGTACCCTGCATTTCCTACCGACATGCAAGCTCAGTTTCTGGCACTTGCAACTCAGGCAGACGGCACTTCAATAATCGAAGAGAGACTTTTTGAAAATAGATTTATGCATGTCAGCGAGCTTCAAAGAATGGGTGCGGACATATCTTTAAATGGACATGTTGCAACTGTAAACGGAAAATCTAAACTAAGCGGAACTGATGTCATGGCAACTGATTTGCGTGCTTCAAGCGCATTAGTTATCGCGGCTCTTGTAGCAGATGGAATAACAAATGTTCACCGCATATACCACCTAGACCGAGGTTATGACTCTTTGGAGAAAAAACTGCAAAATGTAGGTGCAGATATTAAAAGATTAAAAGAGTAGTTACTTCCTGATGTTACACACTAAAACGAACGCGTCCGTCTTAGTGGCAGGGACAAATGTCCCTACAACCCCCTAAAGCTACGAAAAAACAAAGTTTTTCGAGAATTACGAGGTGTTTTACGCATTTTTATGAAAAGTGCATAAGGTCAGTTACTTCTTAAAAATTATCATCTCGTAGATGCTTTTTTTAGTAACAAGCGCCTTGTCATGCGACACGGTCTGAGAATTTTTTGCCTTTAAGACTTCTTGTCTTAACTCCAAAATATCTTGTTCCATACTGTCAACATTCTCTTTTAATCTCAAAATAATATCTACTCCGGCTAGGTTTACACCAAGTTCGCGAGTTAACCTTAGTATTAGCTTGATTCTATCTATATCTTTTTGAGAGTAAAGTCTAATCTTGCCATTTGATCTTGAGGGAGTAACAAGGTTTTCTCTTTCATACTGTCTGAGTGTTTGGGGATGAATTTCCAACACTTTAGCAACAATACTAATTAAATAAACTGGCTCATCGTATTGGTGTATCATATTATTACTCCTTTGGTAGTTTTTCTTTCATTATTTCGACTAATTTTTCGTCTAACTCTTCAACCTTAGGCAAAACTATGTTTGCTTCCAAATATAAGTTACCGCGCTCTTTTGTCTTGCGGTTCATAACACCCATCTCTTTTACGCGAAATCTCTGCCCATTTTTAGTATTTTGCGGGATTTTTAATTTAATCTCTTTTTCCAAAGTTTGTACAGATATTTTTTCACCAAAGAGTGCTGCATAAAGCGGAACATCAAATGTTTTAACTAAATCATCTTCTTCTCTTATATATTCAGGGTTTGAAGCTACGTTTATCTTTAAAAAAAGATCCCCTGCTCTTCCGCCCTGCGCATGTCCTTTGCCCTTAACACGCATCTTTTCGCCGCTTTTTACGCCTGCTGGGATTTTGATGTCAAATCTATCTCCATTAACTGCAACGGAGTGTGAGCCTCCCAAAATAGATACACTAAAAGGGATGGTTACACTTGTTTCAATGTCAAGATTTGGCTGTTGCTGTCCGCCAAAACCTCCGCCACCACTAAAGCCTCCAAAACCACCACCTGAAAACATACTTCTTAAAATATCATCCAAATCGCCTGTTCCGCCGTGTGAACGCGAGAAGTCATGAAAATTTTGCCCGCCAAACATGTTGTCGCCATGCGCATCATATTGCGCTTTTTTCTTCTTATCGCTTAAAATTTCATATGCAGAATTTATCTCTTTAAATTTATCTTCAGCACCCTTATCCTTATTTACATCCGGATGGTACTGTCTAGCCAATTTTCTATATGCTTTTTTAATCTCTGCTTCGCTTGCATTTTCTGATATTTCAAGTGTTTCATATAAAGATTTACTCATTATTATTTTTTCCTAAATTTATATTATTTTTATTAAGTGAGATTATATCATAGGAGTTGAGTGGATGTCAATCAAGGTTGCAGTTTTACATGTAGAAATAAATATTCTACATGTACTTTAAAGAGAGGAGAAATATTTTATAATTTAAATTAAATTTTAATGTAAAAAGTGTCTAACTTCTGAGAAGTAAAGGCTCATGCCAAACTCGTTGGCAGCATCTATAATCTCATCATCTCTGATACTTCCACCCGGTTCAATTATGCTCTTAACACCAGCTGCAGCTGCCGCGTCAATAGAGTCACGAAACGGAAAAAATGCCTCGCTTGCAAGTGCGGCTCCGGTTACGTCAAGCCCCATCTCTTTTGCTTTTTTTAGTGCACATTGCGAAGCATCAACACGGCTTGTCATTCCCATGCCCACAGCTACCATTGCAGAGTTTTTAACATAAACAACACAGTTTGATTTTGTAAGAGATGCTACTTTGTAAGCTATCTCCATATCTTTTTTCTCTTGTTCAGTAGCAGCTTTTTTCGTCATAAGTTTTGCGTTTTTAACTTCATCGTCATTTACTTTGTCAGCATCTTGGTAGACAAAACCGCCGTCGATATGTTTAAAATCTTTCTTGTCATTTGCAAGAACTAACTTGTCATGACCCATTTCAAACAACTTGATTCGTTTTTTAGAAGCAAACACCTCTTGAGCCTCTTCCGTTATGCGTCCAGCTATAATAACCTCTAAAAATATCTCGTTCATTTTAAGTGCCAGCTCTTTTGTCACAATGCCGTTAACCGCAACAACACCGCCAAACGCAGAAACTGGATCGCATTTTAGAGCCTCTTCATAAGCCTCTAAAAGTGTGTCTTTTATAGCAAAACCGCACGGATTGCCATGTTTAGTTATACAAACCGCATTATCGCTTCCAAATGCAGAGGCAATTTTAACCGCACCGCTTAGGTCGTTTAGGTTATTAAAACTAGCTTCGCCTTTTAGGGTTTTAAAGTTGCTTGAGTAGTGTTTGTCAAACTCATAAAGCGCGCCTTTTTGATGAGGATTTTCACCATAACGAGTGTTCATAACCTTTTCTCCGACTATAAACTGTTTCTCTCCGAAACCGCCGTTAAATCGCTTGTTCATGTAGTTTGCTATCATTGAGTCGTATGCGGCGGTGTGTTCGAACGCTTTTATCATGAGATTACGGCGAAATTCAAGTGTATTTTTCTCATTCTCTAGCGCGTCTATAACTTTTGCGTAATCATTTACATCCGTTACAATCATAACGCTATCAAAGTTTTTAGAAGCCGAACGAACCATCGCAGGTCCGCCGATGTCGATATTTTCGATAATCTCTTCAAAGTCATCAGTTTTCTCGATTGTAGCTTTAAATGGATAGAGATTTACACAAACCAAATCAATTGCTTCAACACCCAACTCTTTTGCCTGATCCAGATGAGACTGCTTGTCACGGCGATGCAAAATCCCGCCATGTACGTATGGATTTAGAGTTTTTACGCGTCCCTCAAAACACTCTGGAAATTTTGTAACCTCATCTATCTCGATAGCTTTTATGCCATTTTCTACCAATATTTTATATGTTCCGCCTGTTGAGATGATTTCAAAACCGTTTTTTACCAAAGATTTACAAAAATCTACAACCCCTGCTTTATCGCTAACGCTTACCAATGCTCTTTTCATTAATGACCTTGTGAAAATAAATTATTGAATTTTAGCTAATTTGAGATTAGAAGATGGTAAACTTAAAAAAATGAAAATTGAGAATAACAGATGAAAAATATAGCAATTTTATGCTCTGGCGGCGATGTTAGCGGTATGAATCCGGCACTGAAACACTTTGTTGAATATTCACTGCAAAATGGTTTAACCCCCTATTTTGTTTATGACGGTTTTGAGGGGCTAATTGACAATAAAATATATAAAGCAGCCCATCAACATGTTGCGGGAATTATCAACCGCGGCGGAACAATAATCGGCTCTGCCAGAAGCAAAAGATTTATGGAGAGAGAGTTTAGAGAGATTGCCAAAAACAATCTTGACGCCCTTAGAATCAACATGTTACTTGTTCTTGGAGGTGACGGCTCTTTTAGAGGGATGGAGCTATTTTATAAAGAGCACGGGATAAGATTTTGCGGTATTCCATCTACGATAGACAACGACATCAACGGCACCCAGTACTGCTTGGGAGTCGATACTGCACTAAATGTTATCAAAGACTCCATCGACAACATTAGAGATACTGCCGCCTCATTCTCAAGAGCTTTTGTCATAGAGACAATGGGAAGAAACTGCGGATACTTGGCGCTTGTTTCCGCTCTATGCAGCGGAGCCGAGCTTTGCCTTATCCCTGAAATAGAGTATGATTTAAAAGAGTATGAAGAGAGCTTCAAAGAACAGATAAGAAGTGGACGCAAATATTTTATAGCCGTAGTCTCGGAGGGGATAAAAGAGGAGTCAAGCGAGATTGCCAAGTGGTTTGAACAAAAGATTGGACTGGAGTCAAGAGTGACTATCTTAGGGCATACGCAAAGAGGCGGAAACCCTACTATTTACGACAGACTTATGGCATATAAATTTGTAACTCACGCTATTGACGGTCTGCTTGATGACAAAAATGAGAGTGTCATCTGCTACTCAAAAAAAGGTTTTGAGTACAAAAGCATAGATGAAGTTGCGAACAAAAAATATGAACTAGATAGCGAACTTTTGGGCTATTTGAAGAGGTTTTAGATGTATAAACTAAACTTTTTCGTGCCTGTTGAAGATAAAGAGAGGGTTAAAGAGGCACTATTTGCTATGGGTGTCGGCAGATATAATAACTACGAGTGTTGCTCTTTTGAGACACTTGGGACTGGGCAGTTTAAACCCATAAACAAGGCACATCCGCATATCGGCGAATTAAACAAGATAGAGCATGTGTCAGAGTATAAAGTAGAGATGATTTGCGAAGAAACGCTTATTAAAAAAGCTATTAAAGTTTTAAAAGAGACACACCCTTACGAGGAGGTGGCTTATGAAGTTTTTAGGATGGAAGAGGTTTAGATTCTACATGTTGAAATAATTTTTTTTAAATTATTTGCTAAAATAACTGTTTTTATAAGGGGTTAAGAATGAGCATCAAATTAATTTCCGTTCAAGTCGGACGTGTAAAATCTTACGGCGACAAACAGAGCAGAGAATTTTTAGAAAAGTACTGGAAGAGCGCTTCGGTTAAAGAGGTAGCTAATGGCAAAGTTTTTGTCGGCAAAACAGGCTTGGTAGGCGATGAAGTAGCAGACAAAATCCATCACGGCGGAGAGGAAAAAGCGCTGTTTGCAAACAGTTATGAAAACTACGGGGAGTGGGCGAAATTTTTAGGTCTTGAGACAATTCCCTTTGGCGCACTTGCTGAGAATCTCACAATCTCGGGGCTTCATGAGAGCAATGTCTGTCTGGGCGATATACATAAAATCGGCTCCGCTCTCCTGCAAGTATCTCAACCGAGAAAACCGTGCTGGAAAATCGCTGCAAGATGGCATAATAAAAAATTTACAAACGAGATATACACGACGGGGCTTAGTGGCTGGTACTATAGAGTGCTTGAAGAGGGTTTTATTGAGGCGGGCAATGAAGTAAATGTGGTATCGCAAGATGAGAGCAAGGTCTCCATATTGGATGCGAATATGGCTTTTGCCAATCCGATTAAGTATAGAGATATTTTAGAAAAAATCGCAAACATCTCATCAATTGCTCTATCGTATAAAATAAGCGTTACAAACAGAATTGCCGGAGATTTTTCGCTTGAGTATATGAGAGTAGACTAAATATCTCTCTCAATAACTCTTTTAAACGTATTAAAGTAGTTGTCTTGAAGCTCTGTCATGCTCATAGAAACATCATTGATTTTAACAGTATCACCGCCGATTGTTCCGATTTGCTCGCACTTTAGAGAACCCAGCATATCTTCAAACTCTGCACAGTTTTCAGGTTTTACCTCTATGATTGCACGGCTCATGCTCTCTGCAAAAATATCTCTCCCATCAATAACGCTCATATTTACGTCACATCCAAGTCCGCTTACTGCCGACATTTTAGCAAGCGCTATTGCAACACCGCCGCTGCTTGCATCTTTTGCACATGACAAAAGACCTTTTTTGTTAGCCTCGATTACCAAATCCCAAAGAGCCAACTCTTTTTTGTAGTCAATCTCAGGAAGTTTTCCCGCAACAGTTCCGCAAATCTCTTTCATATAAAGAGAGCCGCCAAACTCTGATTTTGATTCGCCGACAAGATAAAGTGTGTTTCCTTCGCCTTGAAAACTTGACATCAAAACTTTGTTCTCATCATCATTTACGCCGACAGTTGCGATTGATGGAGTAGGGAAAACCGATACTCCGTTTGTCTCATTGTAAAGTGAAACATTTCCGCCGATTACAGGAGTTGTCAGTGCCGAACAAGCCTCTTTAATCCCCAAACAGCTCTCACCGAACTGCCACATAACTTCAGGATTTTCAGGATTTCCGAAATTCAGACAGTCAGTAATTGCCAGAGGTCTTGCACCGCTCATTGCAACATTGCGCCCAGACTCGATAACTGCCGCTGCAGCTCCGCCTTTTGGGTCTATGTAGCAGTAACGAACATTACAATCAGCCGACATCGCAAGAGCTTTTTTGTTCTCTTTTATGCGTATAACGGAAGCGTCTAGCATACCGCCTTTTTTGATTGTGTTTGTCTGAACCATTGAGTCGTACTGAGTGTATATCCAAGCTTTATCTACAACTTCCATACTTTTTGTAAGCTTGTTAAATGCCTCCTGATTTGAAACTTTTGCAAAATCATTGATTGTTACATTTGCAATTTTATCCAAGTATGCAGGACGACTCATCGGACGATTTAAAACAGGAGCCTCTTCACTCACAGGATTAACAGGAACTTCCGCCACTTTATCTGCGTGCCAGAAAAGTTCCATATTACCTGTTGCCGTTACCTCACCGATAACCGCGGCATCCAAATCCCACTTCTCAAATATCTTGATAATCTCTGCTTCGCTTCCCTTTTTTGCACAAAGAAGCATACGTTCTTGTGATTCTGAGAGCATAAAGTCATACGGAGTCATTCCCTCTTCACGGGCAGGAACACGGTCTAAATGCATAATCATACCGCTGCCGCTTCTTCCAGCCATCTCAAAAGATGAAGATGTTAATCCTGCCGCGCCCATATCCTGAATACCCACTACATGGTCAGTTTTAAAAAGCTCTAAACAAGCTTCAAGCAGAAGTTTCTCAGTAAAGGGATCTCCTACTTGAACTGTTGGACGAAGAGATTTTGACTCCTCTGTAAAACTGTCAGACGACATAACTGCCCCGCCCAAACCGTCACGACCTGTTTTTGCACCTACATAGATAACAGGATTGCCTATACCGTCTGCTCTACCGTAAAAAATCTCATCACTTTTTGCAAGACCTATAGTAAAAGCGTTTACAAGTATGTTTCCGTTATAGCACTCATCAAAACTTGTCTCTCCGCCGATTGTAGGAACTCCCATACAGTTTCCGTAACCGCCAATTCCAGAGACAACACCGCGAACCAAATATCTTTGGTGTGCTGAAATTTTGTCATCGTTTAAAACATTTCCAAATCTAAGCGCATTTAGATTTGCAATAGGACGTGCGCCCATCGTAAAAACATCACGCATAATTCCGCCGACACCGGTTGCAGCACCTTGATAAGGCTCTATAAAACTCGGATGATTGTGTGATTCCATCTTAAACACGGCAGCATATCCTCCGCCGATATCGATAACGCCAGCATTTTCCCCCGGTCCTTGAATAACCCACGGAGCTTTTGTCGGAAAGCCGCTTAAATGAACTTTTGATGATTTGTAGCTACAGTGCTCACTCCACATCGCCGAAAAAATACCTATTTCTACTAAATTTGGTTCACGCCCTAAAATCTTCTTTATATGTATGTAATCATCGCTTGAGAGCTTGTGTGATTTAAGTACTTTTTCTATATCTTTTAGTTGTTGGCTCACTGGGAATCCTAAAAATTTGATTTTTAAGCGGTGATTATATCCAATGTGAGGTAAAAAGATTTTTAATGAAAGGAGAAGTGCTCTTTTTTACGGATGTTTTTTTTGAGAGAAAAAATATTTTTGTAGTAGATTTCCAATATCTCATACTCTTTTTTGCTATTTGGAAGTTGGATTTTAAACTGGTCATCTACTTCTTTACCAAGCATGGCTCTGGCAAGCGGAGAGTGGACGCTTATAAGCCCGTTCTCAGGCTCCGACTCCAAAACTCCGCATATCACATAGAGCTCTTCCTCATCTGTTTTGATGTTTAAAATCTTTACGCTGCTTCCAAAGCTAACCTTTGCGTGCGAGAGCTCTGAGGGGTCTATAATTTGGGATTTTTGTATCATAGCGTTTAAATAGTAAAGTCTTTTATCGATGTGACGGAGCTTCTCTTTTGCAGCATGGTAGTCTGCATTTTCGCTTCTGTCCCCCATAGCTGCGGCAACTAATTTTTCTGCCGCAACTTTAGGTTTTTCGAACTCAAGCAAAAATTTAAACTCTTCTATTAAGAGGTCGTAACCCTCAATGCTCATCGGCTCTTGCAATTTTAGAGCGCCTAGTGGTTAAACCCTACTATGTAGTAGGTGTTTTTATTTTCTAATTTATTAACTTTTACTTTATACTTTTCACTAAAATGTTTAACTTTCTCATGTGCTTCTTCAGCTATTTCAGAGCTTGAAGAGTCAATTTTTATCTTAAAACAATCATTTGAGTTTGACATGGCAACATACGAATCGTCAACTTTTAAATGATCATGCAGATCCATAATATGCTTTTGTATCTTCTCATAACCTGTCGTGTTATCTTCAATTCTTTTAAGTTGCTCCAACAGGGCGCTATTTGGCACATATCCTAACTGGGTAAGCATCGCTTCTTTTTGCATATTTTTCCTTTTTAAAAATGATTGGAAAATAATATCAATTATTTGTAAATATTCAGTGCTATTTTATGAATATCTATGTATCATTTACTCAATTTATAATATAGCGAGAGAGAGCCAAATGACCGAAGATATACTAAAAAAAATCAAACAGCTTCCGCCACTTCCTGAGTCAGCGATGCAGATAGAAGCTGTTTATCAAGATCCGGACAGTACTTTTAATGACATGGTCAAGATTTTAGAAAAAGATCCTCTTTTAACGGCAGATATTTTAAAAGCGGCAAATTCCCCTCTATACGGTTTTAGCCGTGAGATAAATACAATAAACCAAGCGGTCGGTCTTTTTGGTATGGGAACAGTCAGAGGTTTTGCGCTTGCAAGCATTGTCAAAAAAAGTTTTACTCTTGACCTCTCTCCGTATGGCATCGACAACGACATGTTCTCTCTTCTCTCAAAAAAACAACACGCTCTTACGACATCATGGTGTTTAAGAAAAGAGAATAAGCTTCTTGGCATTTTATCTCCGGCGGCTTTTTTGGTTGAAATCGGCAAAGTTCTTATAGCTCAACAAATCATTGCCGACAAAACGCAGGAAAAGTTCAAAGAAGCTCTGGCAACTGCTCAGAACGTTGAAGCCGCAGAGCGAGAAGTTACCGGAGTAGATACTCCTGAAGTAAGTGCTACTATTTTTGAACACTGGAGATTTGAATCTGGACTTGTTGAGACTATACGCAACTGTCAAAACCCAGATGGTGCCAGTGAGGGAATAAAAAAAGCTGCACAAATTTTGCAGGTTGTTCGCACTGCGGTGCCAATAAACGGTGTTATTACAGAGCAAAGCATAGTTGCTGCTAAAGAGCTGATAGTTAAATACGATCTTGATATTGAAAGCTTTGACAGAGCTTTGGAAACTATTTAACAACCATGATGAAATCTCTTCTGATAAGGCTCACCAATGGTTTGGATGAGCAAGACATATCTTCTGATGAACTCAAATACGTAAATGACTTTTTAGCAAAAGAGTACATTACAAAAAAAGAGAGTATCTACAAATTCAACTCAAAATACCGCGCCGGAACCCTTGGTCTCGTTCAAAACGGTACCGCGTACCTAAATGTTATCGGCGAATATGTCAGAGACCTTTTTATTGATGATGTCGAAACTATCAAAGCGACAGAGGGTGACCTTGTTATAGCACAAAGATTGCTCGGAAAAAGAGGCGCTCCCAGTGCCAAAATAGTTGAAGTCGTAGGACGTGCACAGACATACAGCGTTGCCTACATAGTCTTAAAAGATGGCAAAAAATCTCTGCTTGATTTAAAAACTGATTTTCCTGCCGGAGCCGAGATGAGCGAAGAAGCTCTACTCGCATATGAGGACGGCGACATTTTTAAAGTAAACAATCAAGACTTTACCATAATGGAGCGTCTTGGCAATATCAAAGACCCTCTTGTGGATGAAAAAATAGTTCTTGCCCACTTTAACAAACACGATGAGTTCAGTGATGAAGTGTTAGCGTTAGCGTCATCATTTAAAGAGGTTGAGGCTTCAAAATATCCATCCAGAGTTGATTTGAGAAAATTGCCTTTTTGCACAATTGACCCGGTTACCGCAAAAGATTTTGACGATGCCATCTGTTACGACGAAGAGACGACTACGCTGTACGTTGCCATAGCCGATGTCAGCGAGTATGTAACTCCGTTTGGCGCAATTGACAATGAGGCAATTTATAGAAGTTTTTCTATCTATCTTCCTCACCGCTCTATTCCGATGCTCCCCCGTCAGCTAAGCGAAACGCTCTGCTCCCTGCAGCCGCATGTTGACAGACTAGCATATGTTTTTGAGATGAAGCTAGACCTTGCCTCTTTGGAAGTTAGTAGCTCAAAAGTTTATGAAGCAATCATCCACTCGCAAAGAAGATTTAACTATGAAGAGATTGATGAGTTTTTTGAGGGAAAACTAAAAGCAAAAAACAGCTCTGAAGAGAAGATTTTTGACTACATTGCAAAACTAAGAGTAGTTACCGACAGTTTAAAAGAAAAAAGGCTCAAAGTCGGTTATGATTTTCGCTCAAATGAACTGGAGATGTTTATTGATGAAAACTCAAATATCACACATACGACTTATGCACAGGAAACACCTTCGCATGCGCTCATAGAAGATTGTATGCTTTTGGCAAACAAAGAGGCTGCTAAGAGATTCTCTAGAGGGATATTTCGTATTCATGAGCCTCCAAACCAGCTAAAACTACAAAACCTCTATCAAGAGTTAGCCGGCATAGGGATGTTTATAGATATAAAAAAATCCATCAAAGAGACAATCACCGAGATACAAAAGCAGGCAGAGGAGATGAACCTCTCATCCGAGGTTGATACTCTGATAATCCAATCTCAGATGCAGGCTAGATATGCACCGCTAAATGCCGGGCACTTTGGACTTGGCTTTGAAGAGTACACACACTTTACGTCGCCTATCAGAAGATACTCCGACCTTATTGTCCATAGACTGCTAAAAGCAATCGCAAACAACGACACGACCGAGGGCTCTTATGTTTTAAGAAACATCGAATCACTCTGCATCAGCGTTAGCGAAAAAGAGAGAGAAGCGGCTACGATAGAGGTTGAGTTTATGGCTAGAAAATTTGCTCGCTGGGCTAATGAAAATATAGACGGCATCTTTAAGGCCAGAATAACATCGACAGAGCCTTTCTTTAAAGCTGAACTTCATGATGAGATTCAGGGCGCTAGATTTTTCATAACCCAAAACCTAAACGCTCTTCTTTTTGATGATGTCAAGGTCAGAATCGACAAAGTTGACATTCCTAAAGCCAAAATTTACGCAAGCGTTGTTGAGATAATAGAGAAAGATATCTAACCTGTGTACAAAAGCGAGCTAGACAAACATATACAAAACAACTCCCTCTCGAAGAGTTTTATACTTTTTGGAGAGAGCACTTTTCTTATCGACAGATATACAAATACTCTTACAAACAAAGAGGGCGCTTCGCTTCTTAAATTTTATCATGACGAGTACAATTTCAACTCTGCAAAAGCGCATCTTTCACAAGCTTCACTCTTTGGAGACCAAAATAACCTTATCATTAAGAGCGAGAAAAAAATTCCTAAAAAAGAGCTTGATACGCTTATAGAACAGTGTGAAAAAAATTCCGACAATATTTTTGTTTATGCTTATTACGGAACAGACAACACGGCTTATGCAAAACCGCCTGCAAAAACAAAGACAATGTGTGTCAGATTTTTTCATCCAAACCACTCGGAAGCACTCTTTAGTGTATCTCAAATAGCCCGTGAAAAAAGTGTAAATATAGACAGCTATACCGTAAATCATCTCCTAAGCGTTCATAGCGGGGACATCGCGCTTGCATGTAATGAGATTGACAAGTTGAAAGTTTATGACAGGGCTATAACGGTTAAAGATATAGATAATATGATTTTTGGCTTGGCAGAGATAAACATAGATGAATTTATAAAAAAGATTTTAAATAAAAAAGATTTTAAAAGCGACCTTATTAGTTTGCTAGAGCATGG
>JAURYA010000056.1 GCA_030654155.1 Sulfurimonas sp.
AATCTAACTATTTCTAGTTATTAAAGTCTATTTACTTGCTTAGTTTTCAATGATCTCAAACTTCGATTTTTAAACCTAAACTTTAGGTCTCTATGTTTGTGGATGGGAATTATAGGCAAGTTACCCTTATTTATTTCTTAATTGCTGAGAGAGTTTTGAAAGAATTTACTAACTGTTAAGTAATTGAACTTTTTTAATTTTTTTTGTTACTATATAGATACATATACTGCAGTGTTGCTATTTATTAACTCTTTATATATAAAATTCCTAAATATACAAATATGTAACTTATTTTGTATTACATATATATAAGGAAGAAATATGGGACTTTATAATCGTGACTATGCGAGAGAAAATGCATCTGCTTATGGCACTAATGCTAAGAGTGATGCACAAATTGTATCTTTTGTAAAAGAGACGTACAAACTTTTTGCTGCTTCAATGATGGCTGGTGCTGTTGGCGCCTATGTTGGCGTGCCTATGGCTGGAACCATCGCTGCATACATGTGGCCGCTATTTGCCTTAGAAATAGGTTTACTAATTGGCTTGCACTTTGTTAAGCATAAGCCAGGGATTAACCTAATGGTAATGTTTGGGTTTGTTTTTATGACAGGTTTAATGCTTGCGCCCCTACTTTCACGTACTCTTGGAATGAGCGGAGGCGGAGCTATAATCGGCAATGCTTTTGCGATGACATCTGTAGTATTTGGCGCTATGAGTTTTTATGCTATTAAAACAACAAAAGATTTTACTAGCTACGGCAAGCCGTTAATGATTGCGCTTTTTGTAATTATTGGTTTTTCTATTCTTAACATGTTTCTTGGCAACCCAATGTTGCATGTTATCATCTCTGGGGTAGTTGTTATTCTATTTAGTATCTTGGTTATCTATGATACTCAGAATATTATGAATGGCTCGTATGAAACACCTATCGACGGTGCAATTGCACTCTATTTAGACTTTTTAAATATTTTCACTGCTCTTTTACAACTCTTTGGTATTTTTGGAAAAGATGAGTAATCAACTCTCACCCGAGCTTTATCGGGTGATTGACGCAAACCTAAACCGCCTCAAGGAAGGCATTAGAGTTGTTGAAGATATTATGAGATATCGAGACAACAACAAAGAACTCTCCCATAGACTAAAACTGCTAAGACACAAAGCAAATATCAAAGATACTTTAGAGCTGTTAAAACATCGTGACAGTGTTAATGATGTGCTTCGAGAGTCAATTAAAAGTGAAATGAATCGTAGTGATATATCTGCAATTATTATTGCTAATTTTAAAAGAGCAGAGGAGTCTGCAAGGGTATTGGAAGAGTTATATAAACTTTATAGTGCCGAATATAGCGAAAATTTTAAATATATTAGATATGAACTGTATACACTAGAAAAGGATGTTTTATCCTAATTGTTAAAATCTCTTTCGTTAACAAACGAGTCAAAATCCATAGTTTTATATGATTTTGTACTAACATACTCGATAACTGCCGAGAACTTCTCTTTTTCCCTATACCCAACAAGATGATATTTTACTTCGTTATCCATCCCGATAAATATAGTTGTCGGATAAAGATAGATATTCAAACTTCTCGCAAAATTATGAATAGTGCCTTTGAAATTTTTATATACAACGCTATCGCTATTATTGATATTCAAATCTATATAAATAAAGTCTTTGTCAATCTGTTTTTTGATTTCTAAATCCTCTATGGAGGTTTTTATCATCTTTTTACATGAACCGCAGCGAGTCATATGAAAGAATATCAATAGCTGCTTGTTTTGTTTTTTTGCTTCGCTGCTAATATGATTTATATCAATTATTTCGGCATAACTAATAAGATGTAAGCTAACAAGTAGGATTAATATTTTTATTGGATTCATTTTAGGGGATTTTTATAAAGTGGTTATGATTTGGCACAAAAGGCCAAATCATTTTTTATCACTATTGCATTTCTAATTCTTCAAATGCAAAACCAACATTATGTGAATTTAAAAGATCATACATAGCTTTACCCTTAAACTCTTCAAGTCTTACTGCTTCAACTATAGTAGTGCTATCAACACCTTTTTCAATAGCAGCTTCAATTCTCTCTTTAGTTAAAGTAAAATATTGTACAGATTCATCAGCAGCTGTTTTGTCTATTATAAAACCATGACCAGGAACCAATGTAGTCCACTCTTTAGAATTAATTTTTTCTAGCGCTTTAAGCTGCCCTAAAACAGAGCCGTCTCTGTTTGATGTAATTCTTCCATTCATAACAACATCACCTGCAAGGATAAGCTTATTATCCGGCATATACATAAAATAATCTTCTACAGAATGCGCTTTTGACACAGGAACATATTCAAAGTTAACACCGGATAGAGTAAATTTTATTCCATCTTTGTTTGATTTATCAACAGGAACAATTTTTGTGCCTCTTATTGCATTTTCAGGTAAAATCTCAAACATTCTGGTTTTATCACCCGGCTTATAGTGGTCATTGAAAGATTCAGGTCCTACAATCTCAGCACCATGAACTTCTTTGTAGTAGTTATTACCCAACCAGTGATCGTCATGCTCATGACTTAAAAGAACAGTGCTTACCGGAAGTTTTTTTCCCGCAACTTTCGTCATTGCTTCATATGCCTGTTTAGCAAATATATATGATGTACCAGTGTCCCATAATACCCAACTGTCATTTGTCTTAATATAACAACTGTTGTTCATATTGCCCGCGTTCTTCTTTGTAGGCGCTTCAATTGCTCCGAAGAAACACCATACGTTTTCACTTACCTGTTTTGGTTTTAATTTATAATTAAAATCAGCTGATTTTGCCGAAGTTGCAACTTTAGACTTATTATTAGTCCCTGAAGCACTTGCAACCGTCATTGGAAGCATTGCAATTACTGCTACCATTAATGGATTAATCATTTTTTTAAACATAAGATTTTCCTTTTTTAAGTTTATTCTCGGAAGAATATAGCTTGCGTGTTACTTTAACACATAAGCTATATTCTTTATAAAGAATTTTATGTAAAATAGTGTCCCCAAAAATTGGGGAAAACACTATTTGATTACTGCTTTACCAGTTTCAGTTTTACCTTTGCTATCGATTGTATCAATAACAATTTCATCACCTGCTTTAGCACCTTTAAAGTTGAACATAAAGTAAGGGTCCTTAGATAGGAATGGCCCTGTTGAAGCTTCCCATACAACTTTACCATTTACTTTAGCAGTAACGTGAGTTATAAACTCTACTTCAACTTTTTTCAATGCAGCTTCTTCTTTACCAACCATTGGGCTAGTAAGTAAAAGCTTAACTTCCGTAGTATCTTTTTCTAATTTTGCTTTAATTTTCATAATAATCCTTTTTTTTATTTATTTTTACTTATATAGACAATTTGCGGGGGTTAAATCAACCTCCACAACCACCGATAGAAACTTCTACTTTTTGTACAGCCGAGTATAACTTGCCATCTTTGCCCTTTGCAACAACAGTTACATTAGCAGTTTTTCTCATTTTTATTTTAGTTTGAAGATCTACAACACCGTTTTCTGGCATTTCAAATACTACAACAGCGCTTCTTGGATTTGCATCTTGGAAAAGTGCTATAGTTGTAAGTTCTAACTTAGACTTGATACCGATTGGCACTGCGCCACCGTTTTCAGCTAATTTAGGAGCCTTAATCTCGATTTGACCATCAATCATTGCAGCTGAACCAAATAGTGCTTCGATTGCCTCTTTACTTGTAGCAGCTTCCCAAGCTTTTGGAGCAGTTACTACAAAATCCGTAGCACTTAAGCTAGCAGGTAAAACTGATGCAGCAGCAACTACTGCACCTAAACTTAAAAATTTTCTTCTTTTCATTTTATTTCCTTTATATTAGTGTTTAGCAGATCCAGTAAGTTTTACTTACTAGATTCTACCATAAATTTAACAATATCTTTAACTTGATCGTCACTTAAACCCATAGCACCGCCCTTTGGAGGCATGCCGCCAAGACCGTTAATCGCGTTATGATTTACTTTATCAATACCTTTTGCAACCACATCAACCCATACACTTTTGTCTCCAACAGCCGGTGCACCCATTGCATCAGTTTTATGACAAACTGCACATGACTTCTCATACAATTTTTGAGCCTCTGAAACAGCTCCGCCCTTAGACGGGTCTACTTTTGGTAGATCTCTAGCTGTTGAATAAGCAGGTACAACTGCGGTAATCTCATTACCAATTTTTGCAACTTTCTCTTTACCACAGTTAGTCATACAACGAGTTCCGACTGCACCAAAGTTTTTTGGATTTTTAAAGAAAGCTCTTACGTTTTCAACACCTTTTGGTCCATCAATATTTGGATAGAAACCATTACGGTTAGGCATAACGATTTTTTTGAAATTATCTTGATTAAGTTCCTCAATGTCTTTTCCATCAATTTTAATCTCTTCTTGAGCCAATAAATACGCAGTCATTGCATACATTTGGTCTGGAGAGTAACTTTTTGGATGTGCATATGGCATTGCATCACGAATGTACCAAATTAATGTACTAGCTTGTGGCCAGTATGAACCGAGTGTTCTATTTGGAGCATCTTTACCCGGACATGTTCTTTGGTTTTTAAGTGAGGCCATTGAACCGCCGGTTAATGTCGGATATCCTTTACCGCCTGCACCAAACTCACCGTGACAAACAGCACAATCTTTATCATAAAGTTCTTCACCCTGATCAACAGTACCGCTACCGACAGGCAAGCCTGTACCGTCAGGCATAATATCTGTATCCCAAGCTTTTAGCTCATTTGCAGTTGGAGTTCTACCAAAGTTAATACCTTTAGTTGATTGCTCATTTATACGATATGCAGTATATGAACCATTAGCTCTTTTATAAGTAACACCACCATCTAAAGCATTTTTAGTTGGGCTATAAACACCTGCGGCAGCAGGATCAACTTTAGTTGTAGTAGCAGCAAAAGCACTTGTAACTAAAAACGTACTTGCAATTACTGAAGCCCCTAAAACAATTAATTTATTATTTAATTTAATCATTACCTAAATCTCCCTATGAACTTGGACAGTTGTCTGTTCTAACTTGAACATTGTGAACTGAACCATCTTGTCTTACTTCCCAAGTACAAATTGAGTTTCTATGATAAACACCCTCAACACCAATAATCTCTTTTTCTTGTGTCACTGACGGTTGAACGAATCCAGCATCATCAATTGCACGAGATTGCATCAATAAAGGCTTGCCTTCATACTTGTACATATATGAAAATCTTGTCCAAGATTTAGGAAGAATTAAACCTTTAAGACTTGCCTTAACATAGTTATCTCCGCCATCAAATGATATATCTACGGCAGAAATAGTGCCATGTCCACTCCAAGCAATACCTTCAACTTCCACTAAATCACCTTTTTTAAGGTCATTCCATGGCTTTTCAGGACAAGGATTTGTGATAATTGAGTTAACTTCTAATGGATAGAAGTGTTGAATCGCTTTACCGTCTTTTGTTAGAACAGTATATTTAGAAGTCTCTTCTTTACAGTACCAAGGCTCTGCACCGAATTCTAAACGTTTCAACCACTTAACACATAAGTTAGCTTCCCAGCCCGGTAACATTAAACGAACAGGATACCCTTGTTCTGGTCTAAGAGCTTCACCGTTTTGAGCCCAAACTATCATTGCGTCATCTAAAACTTTTTCAATAGGAATCGTTCTGCTCATTTCTGAACCGTCTGAACCCTCTGCCAACATCCATTTTGCAGTCGGTTTTAAACCGAGTTCATCAAGGATAGTTTTTAGACGAACACCTGTCCACTCAGCATTACTCATCATACCTTTTACGAATTGTAAAGAGTTGAATTGAGGACCTTTCCACTCAGCAGCACCGTTTGCAGGGCACTCCATGAAAAGTATTCTGCTCTCAGCCGGATATTTTTTCAACTGCCCAAGAGTTAGAACGATTGGTTTCTCAACAAGACCATGAATCATAAGTCTAAACTTATTAGGATCTATGTGAGCAACACCGTTGTGCGTTCTTACAAAGTGTAATCCGTTTGGAGTGATTATACCTTCTAGCTCATGCAACGGAGTCATTGAAACCGCAGCGTGCATATCCCCCGCAGAAGAAAGAAGACTTGAAGTTCTTCTAACAACATTATGCTCATATGCAGATGGTATACCATATGGATATTTATTAAGCTCATCACCAAGAGTTGTTCCCCACTCTGTATGGTGAATTATGTTCTCATCGTCAGCTAATAACTTAGCTGGTGCCAAAATATTAGCAGCTGCGATTGCACTCACAGAATAAACAGCAGTTCTTTTAAAGAAATCTCTTCTACTTGATTGCTCTATATTCGTAGTAGTTTCTAAATTATTTTCAGAAATTTTACTCATTTATTATCTACCTCCTTCTCTTTGATGTTGTAGATTTCATAGTACGCATAGCATACACAGTACAAACTTATATGCATAATACAAAATGCAAGACGGAGATTATATATGAAATTAAATTAAATTGTCAAGCAATAATATCAAAAATGTAATAATTTTCTCACATTTTTATAATAATGCACACTTATGTTCTTTATTTATAAATTTATTATTGTACATGTAGCGACTTTTTTTGATGTAACAAAAAATATGCTAATATTTCACACAAAAACAAAACAAGGCACCTTTATGTCAAGCAAGATGGTCGGACAGGTTTTAAAACTTTTTATCTCCAAGTCGGGAGCATCAGAGAGAGTTGAGAGAAGTGCTGTTGTTTTAGATGAACTTGGCGTAGTTGAAGATAAGTTTTATGGCAAAAATATCCAAAGATCAGTTCTGATTGCCTCCATTGAAAGCTACAACTTAATTAAAAATTATGGTCTTGAGATGCCGTTTGGCTATCTTGGCGAAAATATTTTACTTGATTACAACCCTTATGCCCTAGAAATTGGAACAAAGTTAAAAATCGGCGGTGCTGTTTTAGAGATAAGTCAACACTGCACAATCTGCAACCATCTTGCCGTAATAGATGTAAAGATACCTACACTTCTAAAAAATGACAGGGGAATCTTTGCTAAAGTTGTCGATGGCGGGGAGATAAATGCCGGTGATGAAATCTACGTCTTGGAATAGATAAAAGCTACCTCAAACTCCAAATAGTTTAAAGGGTATTCATTTAAGAGCTTTTTGCTCTCTTTGTAGTTTAATATTTTTCTCGACCCGCTCACACCGCTTCTCTTTATGTATCTAAACATATCTCTTGTTGATTCAAACTCAAGTTTATAGTTTAGCACCTCAAACTCCGCATTGAAATATTTTTTTTGAAGCTCATTGACCTCATCGGCACTTTTTAAAATAGAGTTTATTGATGCCGTTTGATTTATAGTTTTAAAAGTGTTTGATGTGAAAATAGCCAAAGCGACGGGAGCGTTTAGTTCTTTGATCTTTCTAAATACTCTATCTAAATCGTCCGCCCATTGCAGAGCCGATGCCGAAAAAATAAAATCATATATATATGTAAGCATATTTTCAAATAGCTTATCATCATTAAAGTCTCCATAGATAGTCTCTATCTTTGAAGATTTTGGATGCAACTCCAGCATGCCAGGCGCAAAATCAACACCGTAAAAGTGCTCATACTCCCAATTTATCGCTCTGCAAAGGGCACCGCTTCCGCACCCGATGTCTAAAATATTTTTCGGTTTTTGCTTTACACGCTCAAGAAGTTTTTCTATAACCATATTTTGTATAACATTGTAACTGTCATACTCCAGAGCACGTTTAGAAAACTCGGAACTGACTTTCATCTTCTATTGTTTGCAATTAATGATATTATAAAAATGAAGAGCACGCAAAGTACTATTGTTGCACCCGAGGGAAGCGAAAAATAGAAAGAGAGTGTCATTCCGGCTATTACACTAAAAAGAGCAATAAATAGAGAAATAATTACCGTTTTTAAAAATCCGACTCTAAACTGCAAAGCAGAAACGGTCGGAATAATCATTAAAGCGCCTATCAGCAGGCTTCCGACCACTCTGATTGAGAGAGCGATAATAACAGCTACGACGCTCACAAGCAAAAAATTTAAAAGATTTACTTTAATACCGCTAGTTTTTGCCACCTCTTCATCATAAGCGATAAAATAGAACTCTTTTGAGAAGAGCAGCAACGCGCCCAAAGAGATACTTCCAAAAATTGCGATGGTAACGACATCTTCACTGCTTACAGAGAGTATCGAACCAAAGAGATATGAAAAAAGTGAGTTGTTAAAAGCCCCGCCAAGAGAGACGATAATCACGGCAATAGCAAGAGAACCGGAGAGTAAAATGGCAAGAACCGCATCGCTGTAAAGCGTAAAGGCGCTTCTTAGATACTCAATAAGCCAAGCGGAGATGACTGCAAACACAACTGCCATCCAAAGAGGATTAAATCCTGCTACAAGACCGACCGCAACACCTACTAAAGCTGAATGGGCAAGTGTTTCGCTTATCATTGAGTAGCGTCTTAGAACTACAAAAGTTCCGCTGACAGAGGCTAATATGGCAATTATTATGCCTGCAACAAAAGCTCTCTGCATAAAATCGTATTCAAATATTTCAAACATATCAGTGCTCGTGCTTATGAACATGCAGAAGGTGAGCGTCGATGCCGTAAAGCTCGCTCATCTCTTCACAGCTTAAAGTCTGTTTCGGGTTATTGCAGATTACGGCTTTTTGATTTATTGTAAAGAGCCTTGCTATATCGTCTGCAATTACGCCTATGTCGTGTGTAATAAAAACGATGGTAATACCCTCTTTTTTGTTTAGCTCTCTAAGCAGAGCATAGAATTTTTTTTGTGATGCTACATCTACACCGGTATTTGGCTCATCCAAAATCAAAATCTCAGGTTTTGAAGCAAGAGCGCGGGCAATCATAACCCTTTGTCTCTGCCCGCCCGAGAGTGTCCCTATCATCTTATCTTTTAAATCGAGTATATCCATCTTGAGCATTGCATCATTTACAAGCTGATTATCCAACTCGCTAAAAGCCCCAAACATACTTCTTTGTGATGTTCTGCCCATTTTTACGATGTCTAAAACTGTAGCAGGAAATGAAGCATCTACATGTGAAGCACGCTGCCCAACATAGCCTATTTTATGCCACTCTTTAAAATTTGAGAGCTTTTTGCCGTATATTTTAACCTCACCGCTTGTGGGCTTTTCAAGCCCTAAAAGCATACGAATAAGCGTTGTTTTACCGCCTCCGTTTGGACCGATGATAGCGATGTACTCAGAGCAAAAAATCTCCAAAGAGATATTTGATAAAATAGTCTGACCCTTGAGTACAAAGCTCAAATTTTTAATATCAAAAATAGGGACACGAAATTTCATTGGCACTTCAAAGCTTTAGATATTTTTTCTAAATTTTTTCTCATAATATCTTCATAGCTAAGTTTTTGTTTTGCCTCATCGGCAGTGATGTTGCCTAGCGGCTGAAGCACGTCAACTCCAACTTTTGCCTCTTTTGCTATACTTTTTATAGCCTTATCGCTTGCAAAACTCTCAAAAAAAACAGTACCTATTTTATGCTCTCGCACATGCTCAATCAGTTTTATCATGCTGTTTGCGCTCGGCTCGGCTTCAGGAGAGAGTCCGCTGAGAGATTCGACATGAAAACCGTATCTCTGGGAGAGATATGAGAACGCATTGTGGTTTACAATGATTGTATCAAGCTTACATGTTAATAATTTCTCTTTGTAGCTTTTGTCAAGATTTTTCAACATGTTTATGTAGTTATCTCTATTTTTCAGATACAAATCTCTGTTTTTTGGAAACATAGCAATCAGCTCTTTGGCAATATACTCCGCCGCCATTATCATGTTTTGAGGGTCTTGCCAATAGTGGGGGTCAACAGCTCCGTGGCGGTGGTTAGCATTTTTACTATCGCACTGATGCTCGTCTTTGCCCAACTCCCTTAATTTTACATGCAGGCTTATGTTGATGGCTCTCTTTTTAAACTCAAATCCATCTATCCACGGCTCCAAACCGGCACCGTTATAAAGAACCAAATCGCTTTTTAATATTTTTATCATATCTTTTGGCGTAGGCTCGTAACTATGCGCGTCTACCCCGAATGGAAGAATCATAAAGGTTTCTGCCGTATCGGATGCGATATTTTTTGCTATGTCATAGAGTGAAAATGTGCTTGCAGCAATAGTTGGTTTTTGGTTTAGCTCTTTTGCATTTAATGATATTAAAGGTATAAAACTAAAAAGCAGTACTGCAAAAATTTTATTTTTAAAATTCATAAATATCCCCAAAAATTTTTGAAATTATAGCTTATTTTGCAACAATTAGTTTTTTTGGGTATAATTCGCCACTTTTAAAACTTAGGATATATATAATGACAACTAGTTTTTTACTTATTGTACAAATAATTTTAGTCGTAATGCTTGTAATAGCAGTGCTTCTACAAAAAAGCTCAAGCATTGGTCTTGGCGCGTACAGCGGCTCAAATGAGTCTGTTTTTGGAGCAAAAGGCCCAGGCAGTTTTTTAGCAAAAACAACTTTTATTATAGGGTTTTTGTTTGTTGTAAACACAATAACTTTGGGCTACATGTATTCATCGGCTTCAGCTGAATCGGTTGTAGACAACTTGATTGAAACTACTAATATTGTAGCTCCGTCTGCTGTTGTTCCTACTGAGGCTGTTGCACCTGCAATGCCGATACCCGCTGAAAATAACTCTACTATTATCGAGAGTAATTCTACAACACAAAAATAGTTGCATCTTTTGCAACTATAACCATCCTGCTTCTTTTTTTTAAATATTTCTCGCTACAATTACGCAATTATTTTTCATATTACAAAGGAACAACATGCTAAACGAATTATTCAACGAGTGTGAATCAAAAATGAAAGCAAGTGTAAACCATATGCTAAGAGATTTCAAAACACTTAGAACGGGTAAAGTTACGACATCTGTTTTGGATAATGTTAAAATTGACTATTATGGAACTTTGACAGGACTTGACCAAGTAGGCTCTATTTTAGTAGCAGATGCAACAACAATTATTATAAATCCATGGGAAAAAAATCTTCTTCAAGCGATTGAGAGCGCGATATCAAAAGCAAATATCGGTGCAAACCCAAATAACGACGGCAATCAAATCAAACTGTTTTTTCCGGCAATGACAGTTGAGCAGAGACAAGAGTCCGCAAAACAGATGAGAATCATGGGCGAACATGCAAAAGTTGCTATTAGAAATGATAGAAAAAATGCAAACGACAAAGTTAAGAAACTTGAAAAAGATAAAGAGATAACGGTAGACGAGTCAAAATCCGCTCAAGATAATATCCAAAAAATAACTGATAAATTTATTGTTGAAGTTGACGGTATATTAAAAACAAAAGAAGCGGAAATACTAAAGGTATAACATGGATGTCAAAAAAATATATATGGATTCAAATGCTCTTTTAGAGGGGCATTTTAAACTAAGCAGCGGAAATCACTCACAGTTTTATCTGCAGTCTGCAAAAGTTTTAGAGGATCCAAAAACAGCAAAACTGCTTGCGGACGCACTGGCTGTTCAAATCAGAGAGAGCGGCATTAAGATAGACACGGTTTGCGCGCCTGCCCTTGGTGGACTTATTGCCGGTTTTGCCCTTGCTCAAGCTCTTGATTGCCGTTATATTTTTGCTGAGAGAGTAAATGGCGAGATGAGTATCCGCCGCGGCTTTGAGGTAAAAAAAGGCGAAAGAGTTTTGATGTGCGAAGATATCATAACAACAGGCGGCTCCGCTATGGAAGCAGCAGCCGTTGTGAAAAGTCTTGGCGGAGAGATAGTCGGTGTTGCCGCTTTAGCTAACCGCGGTTTTTGTAAACGAGAAAACAGCAATATTACGACAAAACCAAACTGTAAACTTCCTCAAAACATCCCGTTTTTTGCTCTTGAGGACTTTACATTTGAGATGTATGCGCCCGATGAGTGTCCGCTCTGCAAAAATGGCAGCGAAGCCATTAAGCCCGGCTCTAGAGGAAATTAGCTGATGTTACACACTGTAAATGAGCAAAGCCCATTACAGTGGCATGGACACTAGTGTCCATACAACCCCCTAAAGCTACTTCATTAAAATGAAGAGATTTTTTGCACTACTTATTAGCACTATAGTAACTCTTAGTGCGGCGACCATAACAGACGATGATGAAAAACTAAAAAAAATTATTGGCAGAATGCTTATTGTCGGATTTCCTGATGAAGTGATTGACGAAAAGAGTCCCATTGCAAGGCATATAAAAAGCTATGAACTCGGCGGAGTAATTTTATTTGACCGCTTCTACAATGACAGAAACAAAACAAAAAATATAAGCTCTCCAGAGCAGTTGCAACTCTTAACTTCAAAACTAAAATCTTTCTCAAGCAAACCTCTCCTGATATCAGTTGACCAAGAGGGCGGAAAAGTCGCAAGACTAAAACCGAAGTATGGATTTGAAGCGACACCATCGGCAAAGGTTGTTTCAGAGACAGATGAGTATATGACAAAACAGATTTACAACTCTCTGGCAAAAACACTCAAAAAGAGCGGGATAAACTGCGACTTCGCACCCGTCGTTGATTTGGCGATAAACCAAGAAAACAGAGTGATAGTCGGACTTAACCGCTCTTATGGAAGTGATTCCAAAGAGGTTGTGAAGTATGCGAAAATCTTTATGGATTCACTCAAAAATGAGAAGATTATCAGCGTATTAAAACATTTTCCGGGGCATGGCTCATCGCTGGGTGACTCTCATGAGGGTTTTGTTGACATCAGCAAAACTTGGAGCGAAGTTGAGTTGGAACCGTACGAAAAGCTTATAAAATCAGGCGATGTCGCAATGATAATGACGGCTCATGTCTTTAACTCAAAACTTGATGATACTTATCCTGCAACTCTCTCATATAAAGTAAATACGGAACTATTGCGTGGGAAATTGGGCTATGATGGGGTAGTTGTCAGTGATGATTTGCAGATGGGGGCGATTTTGAAGCACTACTCACTAAAAGAGATTGTTACTCTATCTATAAACTCCGGAGTTGACATGTTGCTTTTTGGAAATCAGCTTTCAACTCAAGATATCGATGAGCTTGTAGAGGTTATTTTGGCTCAGGTTAAAAGCGGCGCAATCCCGCTTGAGAGAGTTTTAGAATCAAACAGAAGAGTAGAGCTGTTGCATAAAAAAAATGAGCTGCAATGATGCAGAGCAGTTTTTCAACTCTTGACTGGCTTGTTTTTGGCATCTATTTTTTAGTTATAACCGTTACTTCCGTGATACTAAGCCGTACAAAGATAGAGTCATCACGCGATTTTTTCATCTCAAAAAACCATATGTCGACATTTGCGGTTGCTATTTCTGTAATTGCCACTTCACAATCCGCGGCCACATTTTTAGGCGCTCCGGAGTACTCATACAATCACGATTTTACTTTCATCGGCTTTTATCTCTCGGCTATAATCGGGGCTTTTTTTGTAGCTTTCGTACTTGTTCCGAAATTTTATGCAATGAAGGCAGTTACCGTTTATGAACTCTTGGAGTTGAGATACGGCGAGAGTGCAAAAAAGCAGGCGGGAGTTATGTTTTTGCTTGGACGCGTCTTGGCGAGCGGCGCAAGGCTCTACATCGGCGCACTTGCAATCTCCATGATTCTATTTAACGACATCGCATTTTTACATGTAAGCATCTCGATTTTTGTTTTAATGGCCGGTTCGGTTGCCTACTCCTACTTTGGCGGTATCCGCTCAATAATTTTAAGCGACATTATTCAAGCTGTTACCTATGTAACTGCGGCGTTAGCAGTACTTATCTTCCTCTACTACTCACTCGAAAATGTAGAGATTATAAAAACACTCAAAGAGCACAACAAGCTAGTTTTTATAGACACCTCCCTCAGCGGAGATTTCAATATCTTTGGGCTTCTTAGCGGATGGCTTTTGCTGAACATTGCGGCATACGGGCTTGATCAGGATTTAACCCAGAGAGTTCTATCTTGCAAGGATAAAAACGAGGCGGCAAAATCGCTCTTCATCTCAACGATTCTTACCGTTCCCATTGTTATGATATTTCTGACCATAGGCGCACTTCTTTATGTTTTTTACCTCCAGAGCAGTGTCGTGCAAAATTTTCAGGGCGAAAAAATTACTATCTTTATGTACTACATTCTAAATGAGATGCCGGATGGTTTACGAGGGTTGGTTACAGTCGGAGCAGTTGCAACGGCTCTCTCAAGCACAACCTCTGTTTTAGGAGCTATGGCATCTGTCGGGGTTGAAGATTTATATAGACCGTGGAAGATGAAAAGAGGCATAACCGATGAGAAACACTTTATAAAAGCATCAAGAGCGGCGGTGCTTTTTTTCGCATTTGCACTCTCTGTTATGGCGGTTGTCAGCTACTTCTGGCAGCAATACAGTGACCTCTCCCTAATCAGTTTTGCACTAGGTGTTATGGCATTTGCATACACAGGGCTTTTGGGCGTATATTTCGCGGCAATCTTTACCCATCGCGGAAACGAAACTACTGTTTTTTGGGCTCTTATTGGCGGTTTTGCTACCGTTTTGGCACTTCAGCCATATACTTTTGGTTTTAGCATAGGTTTCTCTTGGCAGATGGTCATCGGAACCGTTGTGGCATTTTTGATTATGCTTCTTGGGACGAAAAAATGAGTGAATTTTATATCGGCATAATGTCCGGAACAAGCCTTGACGCGGTAGATATAGCATATTGCAAGATTAAAGATGAGAGCCTTGAACTCATCCACTCTGCTTCCTACCCTTTTGATAAAAAGTTGAAAAATGAGATTTTAGACGCCATAAACGGCTTAACAACCCTAAGGTCAATAGGCGAACTTGATACTCGTTTAGGCGAAATGTATGCAAATGCCATAGAGAGTTTTATAGCAGAAAAAATGATAGACAAAAATGAGATTGCCGCTATCGGTTTGCATGGTCAAACACTCTGGCACGAACCAAACAGCAAGCACCCCTTTTCTATGCAGTTGGGCAACGCAAATGTTATAACGGCACAAACAGGCGTTAGCGTTGTTAGTGATTTCAGACGAAAGGATATAGCCCTTGGAGGTCAAGGCGCTCCTTTTGCTCCGGCCTTTCATCAATTTTTATTCTCAAAGCTTGGGAGCAGTGTCGCGGTACTAAATATCGGCGGAATGGCAAACCTGAGCATACTCGGCGACATAGTTATGGGCTATGACACAGGGTGCGGAAATGTTCTTATGGATTATTGGATTTCACATAAGAGCGGCGTTGCTTACGACAAAGACGGAGAGTGGGCTAAATCCGGAGTTGTCAACGAGTGGCTTTTAAAACAGATGCTGCTTGAGCCATACTTTTTAAAAAAAGCTCCAAAGAGTACCGGCCGTGAGCTTTTCAATGGAAAGTGGCTTAAAAAACAACTTGAAAATTTTGCTAAAAAAAATGGAAACAGTGTCTATTTAAAAAGCAGAGATACTCAAGCAACGCTTTTGGAACTAACCGTAAAAAGCATTGCGAACGAGGTCAAAAAGAGCATGGCGGAGACGCTGATTGTGTGTGGCGGAGGCGGCAGAAATCTCTATCTTATGAAGCGGCTCAAAGATGAGCTGAGTGGTGTAGAGATTGTTTTAAGTGATGAGCGCGGGGTTAGCAGCGAATTTATGGAGGCTATGGCTTTTGCATGGCTTGCACATGAGAGAATGCACAAAAAATGTGTTAAAATTTCGTCCGTTACAGGGGCTTCAAAAGATTCTATTTTAGGTGCTATTTATGAATAAAACAGACGAGTGGTTAAAAACAACACTTTTTAAAAATTATACAATTGAGACAGCTTTGGCAGATGCCAGCTTTAGAAAATATTACAGATTGAGAAACGGCGATAAAACGGCCCTTTTAATGGACTCTTCGCTTGAAAAAAATTCTCTTAACTCATTTCTTGATGTCACTTGCCGACTTACAGGTGCGGGTGTATGCGCACCAAAAATTTTTGAACAAAACCTAGAAGAGGGTTATCTGATTTTGGAAGATTTTGGAACTACCCACTATTTGGATATTTTAAATCAAAACAACTTCAGAGCATTCTATACGAAAGCTATGAACACAATCCTAAAGATACAAAAAGCAGATGTAAAAGAACTGCCGCTTTATGACAAAAAATTTCTACATGTAGAGATGGATTTGATGCAGGAGTGGTACCTAGAAAAATTTCTACATGTTGAACTAAACGGCTCCCAAAAAGAGCTTATCGCAACCACGTTAGATGCTATATCGGATGTTGTACTGGAGCAGCCTCAGGATGTTTTTGTACATCGTGATTTTCACTCAAGAAACATTATGTTAAAAAATGACAATAAAATCGGCATAATTGATTATCAAGATGCTATGAACGGCGCAATTACATACGATTTGGTTTCACTGCTCAAAGATTGCTATGTTGCATATGAGCGAAAAGAGATAAAAAAACTAGCTCTAGAATTTCGTGACAAAAAAGGGCTGAAAGTTGCCGATGAAATATTTTTAAAATGGTTTGATTTTATGGGGATGCAAAGACACATTAAAGTGCTTGGAGTATTCTCACGCCTCCATATCCGCGATAAAAAAAACGGCTACTTAAAAGATATGCCGCTAACACTGAAGTACGTCATTGATACGGCAGACAGATACAATGAAACTAAACAGTTTGCAAATCTCTTAAAAAACCTAAAATGAAAGCAATGATTTTGGCAGCCGGTCGCGGCGAGAGGATGCGTCCGCTTACGGACAAGACGCCAAAACCGCTGCTAAAAGTTAACTCCAAAGCGCTTATAGTCTGGCACATTGAAAAACTTGCCTCTCTAGGTTTTAGCGAGATAATTATAAATATTGCACATCTAGGCTACAAAATACCCGAAGCTTTGGGCGACGGCTCAAAGTGGGGAGTAAGCCTAATCTACTCAGATGAGCAGGAGTGTGGCGCTCTGGAGAGTGCAGGTGGGATTATAAAAGCGCTTCCTCTTATAAAAGATGAGATATTTCTAGTCGTAAATAGCGATATTTGGTGTGACTATGAGTTTAAGAGCAACTTTGATTTGGGTGATGATTTAGCTCACCTCATTTTAGTTCCAAATCCAGACCATAATCCAGAGGGAGACTTCGCACTCCATAAAGAGAGAGTAATTAACGATGCAAAGCAGAAATTTACCTTCTCAGGCATAGGTTACTACTCCGCAAAACTCTTTGAGGGGTTGGAGTGCAAAAAAACTCCTCTCGCTCCGCTTCTTCGCGAAGCAATCCAAAACAATCGTATAAGCGGCTCTCTCTACAAGGGCAAATGGCGTGATATCGGCACACCCCAGAGACTGGCCGAAGTTCAAAACTAAGAGATAATAAAAGCTCTAGTTGTGTTTTAGTATTACCGTCTCAAGTTCATGCAGATTGTTTATATTATTTTGGCGCAAATCTACATGTTTGTAGCTAAGCGTTATGCCGCTCTCTTTAAATATCTCTTGCTGCATCAAATCATCCAGCACAATATCCGTATGGCTTTTTCCGATTACTACAAAATCGTCACCGTGAATTCTAAAGATAAAAGATAACGGAAATTTCTCAATAAGTCCTTCTGCAAACTTTTTCAAAAACAAGTCGCCCTTTGCCCATCCATGCTTCTCATTATATGTGCTAAAGTTGTGCATATATATCGTATTTACGCAGATAAACTCTTTTTTTATAACATTTTGATTCAATATATTGTTTAAATATTTTGAGTTATATGCGTCCGTTATCTGATCTCTGTAAAAGTATGCAAAACGCTCTTTTTCAAGCTCTGTTACCGGAAGCTGATTTATATTGCTTACAAGCTCGACATGCCCCAACACTTTTATGGCACTCTCTACAACTTCGGGATGAAACTGCTTTGAAGATTGCTCTCTAAGCTCTTGCATCGCCTCATTAATATTTTTGCCAACTTTGTAGATGCGGTTTGTAGTCATGGCATCAAAAGCGTCGGCAACAATCATAATCTGGGACAGAAGCGGTATCTCATCGCCGCCCAAGCCTCTTGGGTACCCTTTTGCATCATATCGCTCATGATGGCACAACACGATATCTGCTATCTCTTTATACATAGGAATCGTGTTTAATATAGTGTAGCTGACCTCTACGTGCCTTTTTATTAGCTTATACTCAAGTTCACTCAGCTTATCCGGCTTCAACAAAATATTATCAGGGGTAGAGATTTTTCCGATGTCGTGGAGTATTCCGGCTCTATAAATAAGTTCGCACTCATCCAATGAGCAGCCCATCTCTTGGGCTATCATTTTTGAATAAGTTGCTACTCTTTGTGAATGTCCGCCCGTATATGCGTCACGGTCCTCCACGATGGCAACAAAAGATTCAAGAGTTTTTTCAAAGTTTTGAGCTCTCTCTTCCTCTTTTTGCTGGAGCTCTGCTTTGAGATATACATGTTGTGTAATCTCTTGCTTGATGCCGATGTAATTGGTAATTTTTCCATAGCTGTTTTTGACAGGCGCGATAATCGCCGACTCCCAGTACTCTTCGCCGTTCTTTTTTATATTTTTAAAAGTACCGTTCCAAACCTCACCGTTTGAAATATCCTCCCACAGCTCCTTATAATCTTCATCGGGATGAAAATCACTCTTTAGAATTTTTGGGTTCTTCCCGATAACCTCTTCAAGAGAATAGCCAGTCGTTTCGCTAAAGAATGGATTTACATACTCCATATTTCCATCAATATCTGTTATGAGTATTGAAACTGGGCTGCTGTCCAATATATATTGCAGCTTTAAAATTTCATGAATATTTTCTTGCTGCTTGGTGATGTCTACGTATATGGTTCCGATTTGAACGTTCTGCTCTTTGTCTTTGATGGTAAAAGCAAGAGCTTTGAAAATATGGCGGGTGTTGTTTTTTAAATCTTCTGCTTCAATAATCATTTTCGCATGACCATTCCGCTTTGCCTCTTTTAGAAGCTGTGCGGCTTTGTCCGCTGTCTCTTTTGGGAGCAAATCACAAAGAAGTAAACCTACCGCATTCTCCTTTGTAAAAAATGAGTTTGCGATACTATTCATATATACGATGCGTTCTTCATCGTCATGAATACCAATAACCGCCGGAATCTCTTCCATAAACTGTTCAAACAGATCGTTTTTTTGTTCACTCATTTTTAACAACTCTTCTTATTTATTTTTGTATAAACTGTCCGCACCCTTTTACTTCAGTGCCCTTAAATGTTTTATAATCTTTGTTGCCGTCTAAAAATGACTGAAATCTAGCGCACTCTTTGCTGTTGATACATACTTTATTATCACATGCCTTGTCTACCATTTGTCGTCCTATCTTCATTTATAATATTTTTTATAATTATATCAAAATAGGTACTCTAAATGCTGTCACTATAAAAAATTAATATAATTTGAAAAATATTTCGTTATCATTGTGATATGTGATAGCAAAAATCAGAAAAGGGAACTCGATGATAAAATTATTATTTATACTACTCTCAAGCAGCATACTTTTTGCAAAATTTGATAGTTGCGAGTTTGAAAACAAGCATTATACGGATGTCTGCAACAAAGTTGTAAAGGATGGTGTCTCTTATGAGTATGCAAACAGCTTTTTACTCTCCTACTTTAAGACGCAGAAGTTTGATGAAGTAAGTTTTAAATATCTGCAGCCGGAGCATATTGCCACTCATAAAAAGAATGAGAAGAAAGCAAACAACACCCTTCTTAGTTATATACCTGAAATGGTTGAACACTTAAGAGAGTATAGTAAAGTTTACGATTATGCCGAGCAAAAGTATGGTGTAAATCGCGAGATAGTAGCCGCTATTTTGCTAAAAGAGACAAAACTCGGAAAAATCCAACCCAAACATGATGCATTTATTGTTTTTAACACTCTTGTAACCAGAATAGAGCCTAGCACAAAAAGAGAAGAGTGGCTTTTAAATATGGGCAAAAACAATATGGCTTCAATAATCACGCACTGCTACAAGCAAGGTGTAACTCCCGATGAGTGCAATCTTCCAAGCTCTTATGCAGGGGCAGTTGGAATACCGCAGTTTATGCCAAGCAGTTTTATTTATGCTCAAGGGTATAAAACAGAGGTTGCTGATTTGAGCAAAATGGAAGATGCCATTACCTCCGCTAGCAATTTTTTAAATAAAAAAGCTGATTTTAAAGAGCTTATAGACTGGGGTAAAATACCCGATATTGCAGATATTGAATCAAAATGGTATGAATTTGAGTTTGAAAACGAAGACGCCTCTTTTGTTCATGAGCAAAACATAAAATCAGGAAAAGCTTATGAGTGCTTTACATGTAAAAATAGCGAGCTTGACTATTTGAGAGAGTACGCAAAAAGAATCATGCGCTACAACAATTCATCCAACTACGCGGTGGGTGTAATGCGCCTAGCATATGATGCGCATGCTGGGCTTAGAAAATAGAGGTTAGCTCTTTTTTCTTGTATCTTTAAAATACATCGTGCACCAGCCATCTGGGCTGATAGAACCATCAACCAATTTGCACTCATTTGTCTTGGGCAAAAAATGCAGACACTCTGAACATTTTTTTCCATCTCTTGGACTATCTTGATACATCAGCTTCTCTTTTGTTTCTTTTGCCAAAAGCGGAGAAGCACTCCATGTTACAAGCCCAAGTATAGCCATATATCTAAAAAAATCTCTTCTTGATGAAGATTTCATTGTCATCTCCTAATGGGAATTTGTGAAAATCACACTCCGTTTGAAAATCTTACTTTCACGACTATACTTTATTCTTTTTCTCTTAAATTACCATAAACAATAAAATCTACTCTATTTGTCAAACTTTATTTTATTAAAAAATTGTGGCTTTTAGCGTATGGGACTTTTGCGGTTTTATAACTCTCGCATCAAGAAATGCGTTTGCAGGTTCAATGCAGAGCATACTCTCGTAAGCATTAGGTTTCATGGCACTCATTCTACCGCACTTCTCAATCCATGGATTCCAGATAACAGCCGAAGATGAGTTTTCATTTTTTATATGAATTGTTCTATTTTTATCACTCAAGGCTATCTCGCCATCAACCTCTTGATAGACTCTGTCAACCTCTTGGTTAAAAGTTATATCGCCTTTTTGCACCTCATTTTTCCAAGTAAGCGCATCCAAATAAGGCTTATTATCAAGCCCTTTGATAGTTACATCTGAGATATGCGAAACACTAAAGTAAGTGTGAAGAGCTTGTGAGATTTTAAAGGTTCTTTCATCTATATTTGTAGTTTTTAGCTCCATAATCAGTTTATCCGAAATGGTAATTTTCAACTCCAAAAGAAACTTGTAGTGCCACATTCCCAGTGTTTTTTCATTGTACGTCAATCTAAAAGTAAAAGTTGTCGTTTTTTCATCAACCTCATCACCACCCACAAACTCCCACAAAGCTGTTCTTGCAAAACCGTGCTGAGGCAAAGTTTTGTCTTCATTAAACCCAAACCACGGCCAACAGACTGGAACACCGCCGCGGATAGCTTTGCCAACCTCAAAGTCACTCACTTCGCTGAGCCAGAGAATAGGCTCTTCGCCAACTCTTGCATAATGAAATATATGTGCGCCTTGAAGTGCTATTTTTGCCTCGGCAGAGCTGTTTTTTATCTCAATATAGGCAAAACCGTTAGCTAGTTTCTTAAGAACAATCATTCATCTCTCCAAGATAAGATTTTATGCCCTTTGATAGCATAAAAAAGGATAAAAGCATAACAAACTATGCCTAGGAGATAGGTTGATTGCATATCGCCGCTCACTTGAGAAATTTTGCCAAAAATAAGAGGAAGCACTGCCCCGCCTGCTATCGCCATAATCAAAAGTGCGCTTCCCTTCGCCGTATATCTGCCCAATCCATCCAATGCCAATGGCCAGATAGTAGGCCAGACAAGGGCATTTGCAAAACCCAGAAGTGCTACAAATGTTACAGTGTTTGGAAGAGTTCTTACCCCGCTCCAACCCCACAAAATCTCAGATATGCCGTGGCTTTGCGATGAAACTACAACTCCAAACAAAAACAAAACTCCAAAAAGAGCAGAGCCGACAAGTGCTCTCTCCTGTGAAAGATATTTAGGTATAAACAAAACGCCGACAAGGTAGCCCAGAACCATAAAAATCATAGTAAAAGAGGTGAGCGAGGTATAATTTTCAACGCCCAAATGTTGCCCGTAAAGCCCTATGGTATCTCCGGCTATAACCTCAATGCCAACATAGAAAAAGAGTGCCGCCGCGCCTAAAACAACACGAGGAAACTGAAATATACTCTTTTTCTCCTCAGATGAATTCTCTTTAAGAAACTCAAGTTCAGGAAGCGAAGAGAATTTTACAAGCGCAATCAAACCGCTTAAAACAACAGCCATAACAATGTATGGAGTTATCAGTTTTGAAGCAAGAGCCTCTTTTGACTCTGTTGTTAGATTTTCCAATGAGCCGATGTCTGAGAGTATAAAAGCGGTAAAAAGAAGAGGAGCAATAACGCCCGCACTTTTGTTTATAAGCCCCATAATGCTTATACGCATAGCCGCACTCTTTATATCTCCGATGCAGACTATGTACGGATTTGAAGCGGTTTGCAAAACTGTAAGTCCAGTTCCAAGCGTAAAAAGTGCGATTAGAAAGAGCATAAAACTCTCACTCTGCGCTGCGGGAATAAAAAGAAGAGCTCCTGCTGCCATAACGCCAAGACCCAAAGCCATGCCGTTTTTATACCCAGTTTTCTCAAGCACATAAGCCATCGGCAACGCCATAACGGTATAGGCGATGTAAAAAGCAAAAGTTACAAAAAGAGCTTCAAACTCATTAAGGTCGCAGATAACTTTTAAAAAGGGAATGAGTGAGCCGTTTAGCCATGTGACAAATCCAAATATAAAAAAAAGAACTCCTATGATTGCCATAGGGGCAAGAGTAGATTTACTTTGCACTTTTTAAACCTTTGAGATATTTTGCAACAGCATCTTCATCGTTTGTGTGAGGCAGAACAATATTTGCCAATTTTTTTACGCCCTCTTGCGCATTTGCAACTGCAACGGAGACTCCTGCCAGTTCAAACATACCGATGTCATTGAAGTTGTCTCCAAAAACGGTAAGTTTTTTTAAATCAAAACCTACATATTCGCTTACGCTTCTGATGCCGTGCGATTTGTCAGCATCTCTGTGAAGAAGAGTTAAAAAGTAGCACCCCACATAAGCTTCTGGGGCAAGAATATATTTAAGCGTATCCCCAAAAATAGCTTGTAAATGCGATGACAATGCCCGAAGCTGTGTCTCTCCCCCGAAATAGACAATCTTGAAATTATCACTCATTGCCTGAAGATTTCTATGCTCTTGAAGATTATCATCCTTGCTGTACTTTTTTAAAACCTTTTTTTGGTGCTCGTTTAAAATATCAGAGTATAAAAATGCCTCGTTTAGATTTTTATCTGCCAGTGCCAAAACAAACGGATAGATGCCAAACTTTGCGCCCTCGTCTATGATAGTGTCCGCAACCTCTTTGTTTATAAACTTGGTCTCGATTATCTTTTTATCCATCGTGGCAATGAGTGCGCCATCAAGAAGTATCATCGGGGCGTTTACATCTATATTTTGCAGAAACTGTGCCGTTTTTTTGTATGTTCTGGCGGTTGCGATGCTCATGATGGAGTCTGATGCTTGGGCATTCCAAATCTCTCTTGTGAAGTCGCTCAGAGACAAATCGGTTCGCAAAAATGTGTGGTCAAGGTCTGTAATGTATATATTTTTCATCGCCTCTTTCCTCCGATTTGGCATGTTAGCATCTTCTCCACCAAGATACGCCCTATCTCCATTTTATCATCCACTATCGATGTGATTGGCAAATCTTCTAAATTCTCTTTATCCTCAAGTGTAGATACTTTAACGACAAGGTTTATATTTTTTGTATGTTTTAATACTGCTTCACAGACAGCTCTTTTTTTCTCAAGATTATCAAGTGTTACAATCACTGCCGCAGAACTCTCCGCATGCAAAGCTTCCAAAAGAGATAGTTTTGACATATCTCCAAGATATGCCTCTTTTCCCGCTACAAGAGCTTCTTGAACATGTTTTGGGTTATTGTCTATTATTACATAAGGAGCGTCTATTGCATCTAAATGTTTTACAACAAACTTACCCGTTATACTATACCCACAAACTATAACATGGTTTTTTGTAGAAATAAATGCCGAAGTATCTAAACCCAAATATTGATAATTACTGATATAACTTACAAAACGATTGATTTTTGATATAAAAAACGGTGTTATTATCATAGAAAAGATAACTACTAAAATAAACATGGACTCTGTCTCTTTATCAAGAAGTCCGCCGATGCTGGAGACGGCAAAAATAACAAATGAAAATTCTCCGACTTGTGAGAGGGCAAGAGCCGTCTTAAGTGAGCGGGTATGTGACGAAGTGATACGCATTATTACATATGTTATAGCAGTTTTTGAAATAAAGATAAGAATAAAAGTCATAACTATCAAACCGATGTGATCTATAAAAAAAACAAGATCTATCTTCATACCTACAACGATAAAAAATGTTCCAAGAAGTATGTCTTTAAATGGCGCTATATCGGATTCAACTTTATAATGATATTTTGTCTCTGCTATAATCATTCCTGCAACAAATGCTCCAAGCGAATAGGTAAACCCCATAAACGAAGCTACAAGCGCCGCACTTATAACTATAAAAAGTACCGAACTCATAAAAAGCTCATCTAATTCGCTTCTAGCAGAAAAATGCAAAAGCCATGTCATAACCCTTTTTCCGACAACAAACAAAAGTGCTATAACCAAAACGGCACTTATGAATGTATCCATCAATACCGTCGATATGGATTGTGTGCCTTTACTTGTTAAAAATCCTAAAAAGATTAAAATAGGTATAACAGCAATATCTTGAAATATCAAAATTCCCATAGCTCTCTGCCCATAAGGGTTATTGATCTCTTTTGAGCTTTTTAAATAACTAAGCACGACGGCGGTCGATGAGAGTGCGATAGCAAGTGCAACTATAATAGCAGAAACGGCTGGAAGTCTAAAATAATAATAAGATACTATAAAAATAAAAATAGCGGTAATGCTTACTTGTAAAAAACCGTTAAAAAAAATCTCCGTCTTCATACTGTTCATTTTTGATAAAGAGACTTCAAGCCCTATAGTAAACATTAAAAAAACGACTCCAAAGTCTCCTATATGCCCAAGCATAGCAGAACTGCCGTACTCTCGCAAATCAAAAGCATATACTATAATAGTACCCGTTAATATATACCCTATTATCTGTGATATACCGAAATGCTTAAAAGCAATATTTAAAATAGTCGATATGCCGAGCGCGGCTACTATATATAAAAGTGCAAAATCCATCAAAATCTTTCAAATATTTTATTTCTGGTTTTTTAAAAACCCCTAGTAGCTACAATTATAACAAAAGAACCTTTTAGCTTACTATTTTTTAAAGCGCCTATGTACTTAATTTTAAGAGACTCTATATTATAATCGCGTTAATGTTTAACATTTTGGAGCTATTTTATGACTAAATATATCTTTGTAACCGGTGGTGTTTTAAGTTCTCTTGGAAAAGGGATAACAGCGGCTAGCATCGGCACTTTGCTTAAACACTCCGGCATACAAGTGGGTATGTTGAAAATTGATCCATACATAAATGTTGACCCAGGAACCATGAGCCCGTTAGAGCATGGTGAAGTTTTTGTTACAAAAGATGGGGCAGAAACGGACTTGGACATCGGAAACTATGAGAGATTTTTAGATACATCTTATCTTAAATCAAGCAACTTCACTACCGGTCAGATATACTCAGCCGTAATCGAGAGAGAACGCGCAGGCGGATATCTAGGTCAAACAATTCAGGTTATCCCGCACATAGTCGGAGAGATTGTAAAGCGTATAAAAGAGGCTGGAGAGGGTCATGAGATTCTCATAGTTGAACTTGGCGGAACAGTCGGAGATATCGAAGGTCTTCCGTTTATGGAAGCGATTCGCCAGATGAAACATGATGATGAAGTTGAGGGAACATTTTTTGTTCACGTTACGCTTATTCCATTCATAAAAGCTGCCGGTGAACTAAAAAGCAAACCGACTCAGCACTCTGTTCAAGAGCTTCGCCGCATCGGCATAACTCCTCAGATGATAATTGCAAGAAGCGAAAATGCACTACCAAAAACTTTCAAGAAAAAACTGGCAATGAGCTGTGATGTCTCCGCAGATAGCGTTATAGAGGCGCTTGATGCTGCAACTATTTATGATATTCCTATTACATTTTTGAGACAAAACATCCTAAAACCTATCTCAAAAGAGCTTGGTTTGGGAGAACTTAATCCTGATATGGAAGAATGGGATTCTCTGGTTAAAAAAATAGTTCAGCCAAAAAATCGCATAGTTCTTGGTTTTGTCGGGAAATATCTCGAACTAAAAGAGGCTTACAAATCTTTAACAGAATCCCTAATCCACGCAGGCGCACATCTTGACACCCGTGTTGATATTCACTGGGTTGACAGTGAAAAGATAGAAGAGAGGGGAGCAGAAGCACTACTGAGCGACTGTGACTCTGTTTTAGTTGCAGGAGGATTTGGAAATCGCGGTGTTGAGGGTAAAATAGAAGCCATTAGATATGCTCGTGAAAACAAAATTCCATACCTTGGCATCTGCCTTGGAATGCAGCTTACACTTGTAGAGTATGCAAGAAATGTGCTTGGTTTTAAAGACGCAAACTCGGTTGAGTTTGATGAAGAGACACCTTACCCGATGATTTACCTGATTGATAATTTTCTTGACCAAAGCGGAAATACTCAGCTTCGAACCCACAAATCACCGATGGGCGGAACTCTTAGACTTGGAGAGTACCCATGTGACACAAAAGAGGGCTCTCTTTTACGCAAAGCTTACGGCGGAGCAAAAACTATACATGAGAGACACCGTCATAGATACGAAGCAAATCCTACATACCGCAAACAGCTCGAAGATGCCGGCATGATAGTAACGGGTGAATCAAACGGACTAATCGAGGCTGTTGAGATAAAAGGTCATCCATGGTTCTTGGGTGTTCAATTTCATCCTGAATTCACATCAAGACTTCAAACTCCAAACCCTTCAATATTGGCGTTTGTTGAAGCAACTCTAAATATTTCACAAAAAGAGTAGTTTGTCAGCAACTATGCAAATTTTTGATGATGTGCCAATTCTGGATAAGGCGGCTCTTTATGAGCTGCTTTATCAAAGGTTTGAAGGCGAAGAAAAAAAACTCTCTCAAATCCCAAATCCTGCCCTGCTTCACGATGCCCCTAAAGCCGCTAAAAAAATAGCCGATGCCATAAGAGATGGCAAAAAGATAACACTTGTCGGCGATTATGATGTTGACGGAATCAGCGCAACAGCCATAATGGTTGATTTTTTTAGACAGATTCCATATCCGTTGGATGCAATAATCCCGAACCGTTTCAGTGATGGCTATGGTGTGAGTCC
This sequence comes from Sulfurimonas sp., assembly GCA_030654155.1. Classification (GTDB taxonomy): domain Bacteria; phylum Campylobacterota; class Campylobacteria; order Campylobacterales; family Sulfurimonadaceae; genus Sulfurimonas. The sequence continues at coordinate 27,483 of JAURYA010000056.1, forward strand.
TAATGTTTTAAAAAGAGTGGAAGCGGATTTAGTCATTACCGTGGATAACGGCATAACAGCTATTGAAGCGGCAGAGATTTGCAAAGAAAGAGGCATTGAGCTAATCATTACAGACCATCATACGCCACTGGATACACTTCCTCACGCCTACGCAATAGTAAACCCAAAACTCTCTACATGCAATTATCCGTTTGAGGAGATATGCGGCGCACAGGTTGCATGGCTGCTTCTTGGGCTTCTCAAAAAAGAGTTAAACCTCGCCATCGATATGAAACAGTTCTTGGACATCCTCTCAATTGCGATTATCGCCGACATAATGCCTCTTACGGATATGAATAGAACTCTGGTAAAAGAGGGGTTAAAAGTTTTAATGAGCTCGCAAAGAGCATCCTCTATTATAATAAGAGATTTTTTAAACAAAAAAGTTATAACTTCTGAAGATATCGCTTTTCAGATTGCTCCCCGCATAAACTCGGCAGGAAGACTAGAAGATGCAAGCATCGCACTAAATTTTTTAACAGCCGAGTCAATAAACGAAGCTTATGGGCAGTTTGAAAAACTAAACTCTCTTAATGAGCGAAGACGTGAATGGGAAGCCGAGACTACAAAAGAGGCTATTGAGCTTGTAAACAATGATGACGCAGTTATAGTAGTAGCGAAAGAGGGGTGGCATGAGGGCGTTGTAGGGATTGTCGCCGCAAGACTTGTTGAGCACTTCTCAAAACCTGCAATCGTGCTCAGCGTAAAGGACGGTGTTGCAAAGGGAAGTGCCAGAAGCATAGGTAGCGTAAATATATATAAACTTATAAAAGAGAACGGTCACCTTTTAACTAAATTCGGCGGACACAAGATGGCAGCCGGACTTGGAGTAGATGAGCAAAATATAGACGGCTTTAGAAACGCCATAAACAAAAGTGCCGGAGCCATCAACCCTGATGATTTTAAATCGCTTGACAAAGTAATCGGAATACTTCCAAGCAGTGAGATAGACCTTGAGCTCTTAAATCTGCTTGAGAGTTTTGAACCTTACGGCGAGGCAAACTCCCGTCCGCTTTTTTTAATAAAAGATGCCCAGATACTAGAAACAAAAACTTTTGGAAAAGACAACTCCCACTCTAAAGTTACCCTTAGACAGTTTGCGCATGAAAGAAATGGTATAGAACTTATACAATTTAAAAAGATTATAAATGTTACTAGCGAAAAAAAATTAACATGTAGTTATCAAGTTACTAAAAATGAGTTTAACTCTAAAGTATCAGTACAGCTTATTATAAATAAAATATATAATTATTAAACAAAATTTCCTTCACAAACTGATACATAAACACCTAAAATAGCATTAAACTTATAAAAATATTAATGTTTAAAACTATCTTAAGCTGCAAAGATGTAAAATTGATAACTTTATCACAAAAAAAGGAAATTCATGAAAAAGAACAAGATCTTAGAAGAGATTTTAAACGAAGTAGACAAACATCCTGAGATTATGTCTCGCCGTGAGGCTTTAAAATACTTAACAATGTCACCATTGGCAGCGTCTGTAATAGCAAGTGCTTCTGTTGGTACTTCAACTGCAGTTGCATCTTCTGATGTAAAAGGTAAAATCGTTATTATTGGTGGCGGTTTAGCTGGTATGAGTACGGCTGCTCGCCTTAACAATACTATTTCAAATGCAGATATAACTGTAATTGAGCCAGATCCTATATCTGTTTCTTACCAACCAGGTCAAACATTGATTGCAGGCGGTATTTGGAAACTAGATGATATCGTTTACAAAAGAGATGATTTTGTTCCAAACGGTGTTAAACTAATCAAAGGCAGTGTTACAGCAGTTGATTCTGACAACAATAAAGTTGTTGTTGACGGAAACCAAGATGTTACTTATGATCAACTAATAGTTGCTGCCGGTGCAAACCTTAACTACAAAGCTATTAAAGGTATCGAAGGCGAGATAACATCATCTGGAGCAGATAATGCTGCTACTAAGCAAACTATCACTAAAAATGGTCTTCACTCTCTTTATTTCCAAGATGGTGCTGTTGCAACATGGCAAGGTATTCAAGAGTTAATTACTAAAGCTAAAGCGCATACAGGTGCAGAAAAATTACAAGCACTGTTTACTCACCCTAGAGGGGCGTTAAAATGTGGTGGTGCTCCAATGAAAATTATGTACCTTACACATGCTCGTCTTGTTGAGGCTGGCGTTCGTGATAAAGTAGAACTTACTTTCAATACTGACGGCGGAGTGCTATTTGGAATTCCTGAATATAATGATGCAGTTGTTAAACAATTTGAGGCAAGAGGCTTCAAATGGAACTTTAAACACACTCTAGCAGAAGTAGATGCGGCTGGCAAAACAGCAACATTCAACAAATGGAAAATGGAGAAACAAGAATCTGAAGATGAGATGGGCGAAAAAATCGTAAAAGAGGTAGAGGTCAGCGAGCCAGTTACATTCAAATATGACTTTATGCATATCGCTCCTCCGATGAAAGCGCCGGATGCTGTAGGTAAATCAAAAATCGGTTCTGCTGCAGGTGGATGGATTGCTGTTAACAAAGAGACTCTACAAAGCAGTTTCTTTCCAAATGTTTGGGCAGTAGGTGACTGTGCAGGTGTTCCAATGGGTAAAACTGGCGGTTCAGCGCGTAAGCAGTACAAAATTGTTGTTGATAACATGATCTCTGTTATGGGTGGCAAAGAGCCAACAGCTAAATATGATGGATACACTGTTTGTCCACTTATTACAGGTATCGGTACTGTTATGATGGCTGAGTTCAACTGGACTAAAAAACCAACTCCTTCATTCCCATTAGACCCAACTAAAGAGAGATGGATTATGTGGTTGTTAAAAGTTTATCTTCTTAAACCAATGACAATATACGGTATGCTTTCTGGTAGAGCATAACCAAACTTTCTAATCCTCCTCCCTTTGGAGGATTTACCTTATATAACTCATAATATCCCTCACAACTAAATTTAATACAAAAATAGGAGTCAAGATGAAAAAAATTGCCTTTTTAGCTTCAATTGCTATGGCATATACATTATCACTAAATGCCTTTACGTTAGGAAAGCTTGGTGATTTTAAATTTGAGAAAGTTAATCAATATGTTTGGATTATGCATGGTCCACCGGAGAACCCAAGCGTTGAGAATGAAGGCTTTATGAATAACCCGTCGTTTGTAGAGGGTAAGAACGGTACTATTGTAATTGACCCGGGTGGAAACTACAATGTCGGTAAAAAAATTGTCGCTGAATATAAAAAAGTTACGAATAAGCCTGTGCTTGCTATTTTGAATACACACAAGCATGGAGACCACTGGTTTGCCGGCAAAGCATTTGCTGAAGCATATCCAGATGCACAAAGCTATGCTCATCCAAATATGATTAAGGCTTCAATAGACGGCGAAGCTAGAAATTGGTACAACATTTTAGAAGGTCTTTCAAAAAATCTAAAAGGTACTGATGGACCGTTTCCTTTTCCGACAAAAGTCTTACAAGACGGCGATGTACTTAAAGTTGACGGACATACTTTTAGAGTATTTCATCCGGAGCGCGCACACACAGATACGGATATCTTAATAGAACACGTAGAATCAAAAACACTGTGGCTGGGTGATAACCTTATGGATTGCCGTCTTGGCGGCATGGATGAGAGTTCTAGCATATATGGAAATATAGAACTTCTTGAAGATATCCTTGCTCAAAGAAACGGTTACAAAAAATATGACCTTTATGTTCCTGGGCACGGTCCATCAAATGAAATGCATAAAGTAATTGATCCTTTTTTAAACTACTTTAAAACCGTTTTAAAATGGGCTAAGAAAGCTTATGATGAAGGAAAAGAAACTTATGAGGTCAAGGAAAATGTAGCTGCAGAGCTAAAAGATTATCAAGAGTGGGATGAATTTGACCGCCAAATGGGCAAACATCTTATTAAAGCATTCTCTGAAGTAGAAGCAAAAGATTTCTAATATATTTGAGCCATTTAAAATGGCTCAAACTCCGCGTAACATCACAACTTTCAGTTCAAATACTACATTTTTAATCTATAATATTTAATGCTTAAAATATATGAATGCCAAATAGCCAAGTCTGATATTACGGGATTAAAAGTCTTAAACGGCTCACTAGTTGCCTACAATACCAAATTTCACGGAATCAAAATATTTGACTTTGATGAGTGTGATGTTAAAAAAAGCATTGCCAACATGTACCTTAATTCAGATGTTAGCATCTGCGCTTTTAGCCCAAATTCAGAGCTATTTGCTTTTGTAAACAACAAAACCATCTATATTCTTGATATAGAGACTAAAGAGATAGCTCACACAATTGAGATAAACGACGAAGAGATAGAGATTATAAGCTTTGATCCATCCTCTATGTACATTATTGCCGGAAGCAAAAACGGCAGAGTGCTGCAATATAAAACAAACCAGTCATCCCTGCTCTCAAGGCTCTGTTCCTTCCCATACAACAGAGAAGATATAGACTCAAAAACCAATGATAACAAAAATTTTGTAAGCGCTTTTGCTTTTTACAAAAACAGATTTGCATGCAGCGGTTATGGCGGTGCAATCTTTATAATCGACCTGCAAACACAGGCAAACAAAAATGTTATTACTTATAATAAAAATCGCATTGATGTTATGCTGTTTTTGGATGAAAACAGACTTGTTTGTGGAAAAAGCGATGGGGTTATTTATATAATTTCCACAAATGAAGACCAGAGTTATAAAAGCATACAAACGCCTATTTTAGGAATTAAACAGATACTTATAATGTCAAATCCAAACTATATTATGGTTGTTGGCAGATCAAATATAGTCACGATAGTAGATGTAAAAAATTATAAAATTACGCACAGCAAATATATAGAGTTGGATGCCAATATAAATATGGTTGATATTGTCAAAGGCGACTCTTTGGCGGTTGCGCTGGTGAATAATAAAATTTTACATGTAGAACTCCCCGGAATTTCAAAATTAAGGTCGCTGATTGCCCATAACTCTTTGGAAGCAGCATTCGAGCTGATAACTAAAGAGCCTATGCTACAAGGCTCAAATGAGCATAAAATGCTTGAAGAGAGATTTGAGAAGAGTTATGATGAGGCTACAAAAGCCCTTATTAACCAAAATATAGCTCACGCTCTCCAGATTTTAGATATATACAAAGATGTGAAATCAAAACAGCTTAAGATAAAAGAGCTTTTTGATGCTTTTAAAAACTATCTTAGATTTCAAGCTCTCTTTTTGGAGAAAAAATATGCCATAGCCTATGCAATGTGCTCTAAGTATGAGCCTCTCAAGAAGACGGTGCAGTACAAAAAAATGGAGCAGGTTTTTAGACTTGCTTTCTCAAACGCACAAAGACACATATTGCAAAACAATATTGCGGGTGCTAGAGCACTCTTAGTAGAGTACAACACTGTAATCTCAAAAAAACCGCTTATAAAGCTGCTGCTTACCCAAAACAGAGAGTTCGTAGAGCTGTTAAAAGCGATTCAAAAGAGAGATTTTAAAACTATCAATAAGCTTATAAGCACAAATGAACTCTTCAAGCAGATTCCAAACTACATCGCTCTAAACAACCAGATAGAAGAGACTTTACAAGAGATAGAAGCAAATATAAAGAGCGGCGAGATAGAGAGTGCAAAAAAACTCCTTCTAAGTGTTAATGAGGTTCCGGACGTTTCACAAAGGGTAGAGCAGCTACAAACAAAATGCAAATATGTCCTCTCCCTGCAAAAAGCCTATGAAGAGAGTGATTTTAAGGGCTGTTATGAGATTTTAGATCTGCATAAATACCTAAGAACGGTGGAGCTTGGGGTACTTTTAGAAAACCACTGGTCAAAGCTTATGCAAAAGTGTGAAGAGTACGCACTTGAGGGAAACATAAGAGATATTAAAAAAACGCTCGGTGAGCTTATCGGCCTATATAGCAGACGCAATAAAATTGGAGATCTCTTAAGGGTTAGTTTTCATGTAAGGATTAACACTCTGCTAAATAAAAAAGATTTTAAGGGTGCGGAGGCAATCATCTACACCTACATAGATATTTTTGGCATAGACAGCGAGATTGCTCAGATTATGAAAAAATTTGAAAAAATTTCAGCACACAAACTAGCCATCACAGAAGCTCAAACTCAAAGACCAAGAAGAGACAGCTGGAGAGATTTCGATATTATTACGAAGAGCTCATAAGCTTTAAAAGACTATTTACGGTCTCGTCAAATTCACTCTTATACATTGAATTTTGAATTAAAAAATTCTCCATATCCTTTTTCTTATTTATCGCTTCATCCAGCTCAGGGTCACTCCCTTTTAAATAAGCACCGATACGGATAAGAACCTCATTCTCTTTTAAAAGCGTGTAGAGTCTTCTAAACTTCAGCACAGCCTTTAGATGCTCAGGCGAAATTATATCGTTCATAACCCTTGAGGCGGAGTTTAAAATGTGAACGGGAGGATATATACCAAAGTCCGTAAGTTCGCGGGATAGCACGATGTGACCGTCCAAAATAGAGCGTGATTGGTCGGCAATCGGGTCGCTCATATCATCTCCCTCAACAAGGATTGTAAAAAAGGCGGTTATGGAACCTTTCCCCTCCTCTTTTCCGGCACGCTCCATTAACTGCGGAAGAAGCGTCAAAGAAGATGGCGGATAACCTTTTGAGGTTGGCGGTTCACCAAGAGCAAGCCCTATCTCTCTTTGAGCCATCGCAAATCTTGTAACGGAGTCCATAATAAAAAGAACATCCAAACCCTCATCCTTAAAATGCTCTGCGACACTCATAGCAGCAAATGCGCCATATTTTCTCATCAAAGGAGAGTCGTCAGAGGTTGCCACGACTATAACCGTATTTTCTAAATTCCCTCCGAGATTCTTCTCTATAAATTCAGGAACCTCTCTGCCACGCTCGCCGATAAGTGCAACTACTTTTATAGGAGCGTTCGCACCACGCACAATCATCCCCATCAGGGTTGATTTTCCGACACCGCTTCCAGCAAAAATTCCTAGCTTTTGACCTTTTCCGCAAGTTAAAAGCCCATCAATACTCTTTACTCCGACACTAAACACCTCATTTATCATGCCGCGCTTCATTGCGGCTATCGGAGCTTTAATTATCGGAGAAAATTTTGTGTTGCTTACACTCCCTTTTCCATCAATCGGTCTCATAAAAGGGTCAACTACTCTTCCTAAAAGAGATGAGCCTACCGGAATGTTCAAACCGGTCTGATCCAAAAATACCCTGTCACCGGAACAAAACCCCTCAACAAAACTAAACGGCGTAATGAAAAATGTGCTGCCGTCAATCTCGGTAACCATTCCTATGGTCTCTTGATTTGTGTCGTTTGAGATAATTTTTACAATATCGCTAATACTGACTTTTAATCCGTGGGCAGTGATAACGGTTGCGTTTATTTTAACAACTTCGCCAAATGCAACCGAATATTTTTTATCTGAGATTTTTTCTTTGAGTGAAGCAAGAGGCATTAAAAATCTCCTTGATTGATGAAAAGCTTAATAACGCGAACCATTCGGAGAGTTTATTAAAGAGAAAAACTCGCTTCTTGTTTTTTCATCTTTTTTAAACAATCCGCGAAGAGCAGAAGATGTAGTTGTCGAGTTAATTTTCTCAACCCCTCTCATCTCCATGCACATATGTCGCGCCTGAATCACGACAGCAACACCTTTTGGCTCAATCGTGCTCATAATCGCATCTGCTATCTGTTCAGTCAACTGCTCTTGTATCTGCATACGGCGCGCAAAAACATTCACAACACGAGGGATTTTTGAGAGTCCGACCACTTTGCCGTTTGGTATATATGCTACGTGCACACGCCCGATAATAGGAAGAAGATGATGTTCACATGTAGAGTAAAACTCTATATCTTTTAAAAGAACCATCTCATCATTTGAGCTTGTAAACAGTGCAGATTTCAGTATCTCTTGCGGGTCTTCTTTATAACCGCCGAAGATGAACTCGTAAGCTTTTTTAACTCTTTGCGGAGTTTTTAAAAGTCCCTCCCTGGTAGGATTTTCCCCGACATGAAGCATCATACACTTTACTGCATCTTCAAATTCTGTATCTTGTTTATCTGACAATGTTATACCTTTGAAAGTTTTAATAGCGATAGGGTATCAAGAAATAGCTGAGAAGTTTATGTAATTTAATTTATATTTGTATTTGTTGCGGTTTGTATGAAAGATTTGGTTTTTCTATCACCCTAGTACCAAAAAGTATAGGGCAAAAGAAAAGATTTTACATCACAAAAATATGTGGAACAATTAGCGGATATTTTTTCATTTTTCTATAAATATGTTTTCTTACAACTTGGCGAAGGTCATTTTCCAATGCTCTGGCATTTTCTATCAACCCTTCCTTTATGTTTGCAAGGAAATGTTCAAGTACTTCCTCTATCTCTTTAGCAAAAAATTTATCCTGTTTATCAGCAACTAAACCAAATGAAGTTACAACAGGCTTAGAGAGCATTGTAGAGTGCTGTCCGTCAATCTGTGCAACAATCATTACAATACCGTCAGATGCAAGTTTTTGGCGGTCTATTACGATGTCATCATCTATCTTGTGGTTATTTTGGTTGTCAATATATGTTTTACCGGTTCTTACGGTTTTTACTTTTCTCATATATTTTGGAGCTATCTCTACCGTATCTCCGTCATTCATAATATAAATATTACGCTCAGGAACACCACACATCATCGCAGTCTCTTTATGCTTCATTACATGATTGTATTCACCGTGAATTGGCAAAAAGAACTTAGGATTAACTAGACGAAGCATAAGTTTTTGCTCCTCTATCGAAGCGTGTCCTGAAACATGCAGTTCTCTGTCTTGAGCTATCTTTGCTCCGGCGCGCTGGAGATGATTTAACATTCCAGAGATTGAGCTCTCATTTCCGGGAATAGGGCGAGATGAAAGAACGATTAAATCATTTGGTTTTATCTTTACATGTCTATGCTCACCGATTGACATTCTAAATAGTGCAGAACTTGGTTCGCCTTGTGAGCCTGTTGTAACTATAAGAATATCTTTATCATTCATTGAAGCAATCTGTTCAGGCTCAACAAATATATTTTTTGGCAATTTAATATAATCATACTGCATAGCCACTTCGATATTTCTCTCCATTGAACGACCGATTACACAAACTTTACGTCCGTACTTTACACCGTACTGGATAGCTTGAAAAACACGGTGAATGTTTGAGCTAAAAGTAGAGAGGATTACTCTTCCCTCAGCTTTTGCAAATACTCTATCAAGGGCTGGTGCAACACTAAGTTCAGATGGTGTCGGAGCTGTATTATAAGAGTTTGTAGAGTCGCTGAGTAGACAAAGAACACCTTTGTCGCCATAATAAGCAAGTCTATGTAAATCTGCCGTATAGCCGTCCACCGGCGTGTGGTCAATTTTAAAATCACCTGTATGAATAATCGTTCCTGCAGGTGTAGTGATTGCCAACGACGATGAATCTACGATAGAGTGAGTCATGTGCATCCACTCTATCTCGAAATCTTCACCGATTTTGTAGATTTTTCTCTTTTCAATCGGGTGTAAATGCTGTTTAAACTCTTTTATATGATGCTCATCAAATTTACTTCCTATCATAGCGAGCGGAAGCGGAGAACCGTATATTGGGAACTGCATCTCTTTGTAAAGGTATGGCATAGCACCGATGTGGTCCTCGTGTGCGTGCGTTATAATTATGGCTTTAATTTTATCTTTGATTTCACGAATATATGTAAAGTCCGGTACTAAAATATCAACACCATGCATATCCTCATCTGGAAAACTCATACCGACATCGACAAGTATAGCTTCATTTTGAGTTTCAAAAACTGTGATATTTCCACCGATTTCACCAAGTCCGCCAAGCGGGGTAATGCGGATTTTCTCTTTTGAGTTTAAATCTAATTTATAGTGCGGATTAAGTCTCTGTCTATGAGCTTCTTGATTTAGTTCAACAAATGCTCTTAAGTTTTCATCTACCGGCGTGCTCTGACGGCGACGTCCTCTTGATGCACTTTTGTTTTTGTTGCTGTTAGCTGGATTGCTGTTTGCAGGACTGCTACTTGCGGGACTACTATTGTTACCTGCTGGTTTATTGCCATTTTGATTATTTGGCTTACTGCTATTGTTGTTGGGTCTTTTGTTGTTGTAATTATTTGGTTTACGATTTTCTTGAGAAATATTACTATTAATTTCCTGATTCTCTTGTTCCATCCAAACTCCTTGTTAGTTTATAGAGTTGGTGATAGTCAGCAGTGCAGACTTGATGAGGACGAATCGTTTGTGCGAGGCCAAGCTTAAGAAAAGCTTCTTGAAGTATAGTTTTTTGATAAATAACTGATAGGTTTTTCATAAGGGTTTTGCGGGGTTGCGTAAATGCAACTCTAAGCATATCCTCAAAATCCTTATCACTTCTATCACTGTTTTTTTGTATCAAAAAAACTGCAGAATCAATTTTTGGCTGCGGTTCAAATGCTGTTGGCGGAACTTTCACAACTATGTGTGCGTCACCTACACTCTGGGTTATAATGCCCAAAGACCCAAACACTTTATCACCTTCATGCGCGCAAAATTTCTCTGCTACTTCAAGCTGTACCATTACAAGTATATTTTTGCATTTTGGATCTGCGAGGGCTTTTAGAATTATATTAGTCGCTATATAGTATGGCAAATTCGCCACCAAATCATACGACTCATCTATAAGTTCACTCTTCCAAACATTAAGAACATCCCCGCAATGTATGCGGAGCTGTTTGGTTGCGATCTCTTTTTCAAATTTATTTTGTAACAGTTTACACAAATCGGTATCGACCTCAAAAGCTTCTACACTTTTGACATCTACTAAAAATTTAGTTAAATCACCTAAGCCAGGTCCAATCTCTACGATTTTATTATCGTTGTTGGGCATCGCTTCGACGATTTTTTGTAAAACACTCTTATCTTTTAAGAAATTTTGTCCAAACTTCTTTTTTGCTACAATTTTTTCCATGAGCGGCTATTCTATACTATTTTTACTTATAATTAGTTAACATAAAGGAAAAAATTACTTATTATCCTATATAACGCCTTTTTATTGCTAAAAATCATCTATTTTTTACACATAAATGTAAATTATTATTCTTTTATATAATATTTATTATTACAATCATAAAATTTCTATGTTTCATGTGAAACATTTTTAAATTTATATACCTCTTTACCGGCGCCGGAAATTACAAAAAGTAAATATAAGGCACAAAGTGTATAATTTCACTATATTATAAAAGGTGCTGTTTTTGAACTATTTTGCAAAAAGAATCATTCCATGTCTTGATGTTAAAGATGGACGCGTTGTTAAAGGTGTTAACTTTGTTGGACTTAGAGATGCCGGCGATCCAGTTGAAGTAGCAAGAAGATACAATGAAGAGGGCGCAGACGAGATTACTTTTTTAGACATAACTGCCTCAAGCGACAACCGCGACACCATAGTTGATATAGTCGCGCAAGTAGCACGCGAAATATTTATACCTCTAACTGTTGGCGGAGGCATAAGAAAGCTTGATGACATATACAAACTGCTAAATGTCGGATGTGACAAAGTAAGCGTAAACTCAGCAGCGATAAAAAGACCGCAGCTAATAGACGAAAGTGCAAAAAGATTCGGTTCACAATGTATTGTTACTGCGATAGATGTTAAAAAGACAGGTAACAGATACAATGTTTATCTAAACGGTGGCAGAATAGATACCGGAATAGACGCCGTAGAGTGGGCGAAAGAGGTTGTAAGCCGCGGAAGCGGGGAGATACTTCTTACGTCAATGGATGCAGACGGAACTAAAGCCGGTTTTGACCTAAGCATTACAGAGCAAATAAGCCGCGCTGTAAATGTACCTGTAATCGCAAGTGGCGGTGCCGGAACAATGGAACACATAAAAGAAGCATTTGAGCACGGTGCCGATGCGGCTCTTGCAGCAAGTATTTTTCACTATAAAGAGATTAATATAATGGATTTAAAACACTATCTTCATGAACATAATATACCCGTAAGATTATAAAGATGGCTGTATGATAATTTGTGCCGGAAATAACGAAACTTTTGATTTTGCTCAACCAATGGGAGTAGGGCTAATCGAGATATCAATGAACTTAACAAGAGCCTGTCTTTTTGACAAACCTGAGTTTTTGTTGTTTGTCGGAAGTGCAGGAAGCTATGGTGAACACAAAATATTTGACATTATAGAGTCTAAAACGGCATCAAACGTTGAGCTCGGATTTTTAAACAACGATGCCTATACCCCACTGGACAATGTAATTTCAACTAACATTGATAATACAAAAAGGGATGTTATAGTCAACTCATCCAACTATATCTCTACAAACGAAGAGCTAACAAAAAAGTTTTTAAAACTCGGCATAGCAATAGAAAATATGGAATTTTTCGCTGTTTTAAGGGTTGCACAGGAGTTTGATATTCCAGCTGGGGGAGTTTTTTGTATAACAAACTATACTAACAAAAACGCTCATGAAGATTTTTTAAAAAATCACGAAGAAGCAAAAAGAGTTTTAACTCTGCATGTAAAAAAAAGAATCAAAGAACTAACTTCAAACCAAAGGCTCTTTAAAAAATGAAACAATCACTACTTGATTTTACACTGGGAGAGCTGCAAGAGCAGGTAAAACCGTCATTTAGAGCTAAACAGATTTATGGCTGGCTTTATCACAACTATGTGCAAAACTTTGATGAAATGAAAAATATACCAAAAGCATTAAAAGACGAGCTTGCAGAGAAATTTATTGTAGATCCGCTTAAGATAATAAAAAAAGAACTCTCAACAGATGGAACCATCAAGTACCTCTTTGAACTTCAAGACGGCAAAACCATAGAGAGCGTTTGGCTCAAAATGAAAGAAGAGATTACTGACGAAAATGGTAATGTGACTCAGGAAGCAAAATATACAATATGTGTTTCTACTCAGGTCGGCTGCAAAGTAGGGTGCGCATTTTGTCTAACTGCAAAAGGCGGATTTACAAGAGATTTGACCGCAGGCGAGATAGTAGGTCAGGTAGTCAGTCTCAAGAGAGATAATGAACACAAACACAACAGAATGATAAATATTGTATATATGGGGATGGGCGAGCCGCTGGATAATCTTGCGAACTTGGCAAAAGCTATAGAGATATTTAAAGAAGAAGATGGTTTATGTATCTCAGGCAAAAGACAAACAGTATCTACAAGCGGGCTTAGCAACAAGATAGACAGACTAGGAGAGATGGATTTGGGCGTTCATATAGCTATTTCCCTTCATGCTGTTGATGATGAGCTCAGAACTGAACTTATACCTATGAATAAAGCCCACAATATCTCATCGATTATAGAAGCGGTTAAACGCTTTCCAATTGATACCAGAAAAAGAGTTATGTTTGAGTATCTAGTTATTAAAAATAAAAATGACGATATAGGCTCTGCTAAGAAGCTTGTTAAACTTCTCTCAGGCATCAAAGCTAAAGTAAATCTGATATATTTCAACCCATATCCTGAAACTGTGTATCAGAGACCAAATAAAGCCGATATGATAGCTTTCCAAGAGTATCTGATAAATCACGGCCTTTTATGTACTATACGCGACTCAAAAGGGATAGATATCAGTGCAGCGTGCGGACAGCTAAAAGAACAAACACAAAGCGAATTGATATGAGCTATGTAGAAATTTTTCAGATTATATTTTTGGTAGTTGTTTTTGCGGTAGGTCTGATTGGTTTTATAAAAGCTGCGACATCAGATAAAAAAAACGAAGACTAATTAACAAAACGACCAACACACCAGGGAGGTCGTTTATGAATATAATAATACCCTACTTTTCTTATATAAAAATTATTAATAAAAATTTACACAATACTCTTAAAGAAAGTTTTACCATATAAAAAAATAGCTTTTTTTCTCAATATGTGTACTATTCACACATTGCTCTAAAGTGTGAACAATATAAAGAAAAATATAAAAAGAATTCAAAAATTTAGTTTTAATTTAAGAACAAATTTATATAAAAGTATGCTGAATTCTAAAACGGCAAATAAGCTTCAAAGTGCCTATTTTATGGATATGTGAGACTTTTATCGTGAGCTGTTATAATTATAATCAAAATGTCTCCAAAAGCTACGCAAAGTTATTCACATATAATGCCTAGACTTTTAAATAAATATATAAAATAGCTAGATTATGCCCATTATGCTTTCATATTTTCAAAACAAACTTTTTCAAAGTCTACACTGCTTTTAACATTATAGTTCTTACCGTATAACTCAAACTCTAACTCATTCGCATGCAGAAGCAATCTTCTTGCACCACTTATTACAACTCTAGTATCTCTGTCTAATTCTCTATCCAGATACTTTACAATATTCTCTTCATCTTGCCCATAAACCGGATCACCGACTATCGGATGTTTCACATGAAACATATGTACTCTGATTTGATGTTGTCTTCCGGTAAAGGGAGAACACTCAATCATTGTCATATTTAACTCCGGATAATATTTTAACGGCTTGACATATGTTAAAGACTCTTTACCGCTTTCATCTACTTTAACAACCATTCTGATAAGCGCGCTCTTTTCATCATCATATCTGAGTAGTGGAGCATCAATGCGAAGTTCATCTTTTAACTCTCCATGAACCATTGCCAAATACTTCTTCTTCATATCGCGTTCTTGAAACATCATCTTAATATCAACTTCGCTCTTTTTATCTCTTGCACACAGTACAAGTCCGCTTGTCTCTTGGTCTATTCTATGAGCAATGTTCGCGTTCATTCCAAACTGAAACTTCAACTCATCTATAAGAGAGTACTCTGTATATCTGTTTTGAGGATGAATAAGCATACCGCTTGGTTTGTCAAAAACCACAAACTTCTCATCTACAACATACGGAGCCAAACCTTTTGAAATCGGTTCAAAATATATAAGCTCAAACTCTCCCTCTAAATAATCTGATGGCTTTGTAATCGGAACGCCATTTACAAGAACTCTTCCTACGGCTATATATCTTTGAATATCTCTTTGAGAATATCCCAATTCTCGCTTTAGAAAAAGAAAAGCTCTTTCTCTTTCTTGTGCAAACATTTTTTTTATAACAAATGGCAAATTTTAACCCCTATTTAATCAACTATTTACATTATTTTCTGTAAAATAAATGACTTAATTTTAACATAAAAACATAAGATAATTATCAGAAGGGTGACATATATGATCGAAAGATACTCGAGAGTTGAGATGAGCTCCAAATGGACTATGCAGGCAAAATATCAAGCTTGGCTAGATGTGGAAAAAGCAGTTGTCAAGGCTTGGAATAGACTTGGTCTTATTCCTGATGAAGATGCAAAGAAAATTATCGATAACGCTGGATTTAATATCGAGAGAATTGATGAGATAGAAGCAGTTACCCGCCATGACCTTATAGCGTTTACAACTAGCGTATCTGAAACACTTGGGCAAGAGAGCAGATGGTTTCACTATGGAATGACAAGTTCAGATACTGTTGATACTGCGGTAGCACTTCAAATGAAAAGCTCTTTGGAATTAATCATAGAAGATGTCAAAATGATTATGGAGACAATCAAAAAAAGAGCATACGAACACAAGATGACTCTCATGGTTGGACGCAGCCATGGCATTCACGGCGAGCCAATAACATTTGGTCTTGTGTTAGCTGTTTGGTATGATGAAATGGCTAGACATTTAGAAAATCTAGAGCAAACACTTGAGGTTATAAGCGTAGGTCAGGTCAGCGGAGCGATGGGCAACTTTGCTCATGCGCCTCTTGAGCTTGAAGAGTATACATGTGAAGAGCTGGGACTAAAACCTGCACCTGCATCTAACCAAGTAATTCAGCGAGACAGATACGCAAGACTTGCGACTGCGTTAGCTCTTATGGCTAGTTCAATAGAGAAGTTTGCGGTTCAAGTTCGCCACTGGCAAAGAACAGAGGTTTATGAGTGCGAAGAGTATTTTGCAAAGGGTCAAAAAGGCTCATCTGCAATGCCTCATAAACGAAATCCTATACTAACAGAGAACATAACAGGGCTTGCTCGTATGATAAGAGCTTACGCAATTCCTGCTATGGAAAACGTAGCGCTTTGGCATGAGAGAGATATTAGCCACTCTTCAACGGAGAGATTTTGGCTGCCTGATTCGTTTATAACAAGCGATTTTATGCTGCACCGCATGAACAATGTTATAGCCAACCTAACAGTCTATCCGCAAAATATGATGAAAAATCTAAACCTGACAGGCGGACTTGTATTTTCACAAAGAGTTCTTCTTGAGCTTCCGCTAAAAGGCGTTAGCCGTGAAGATGCTTACCGCATAGTTCAAAGAAACGCGATGAAGGTTTGGGAAGAGATACAGCAGGGAAAACCTACGACAAATGAAAAGGGTGAGAGTCTATACCTAAACCATCTTCTAGCGGATGATGAGTTAAGAGCGAGTTTAAGCGAAGAGGCAATCCGCGAATGCTTTAACTTTGACTACTATACTAAAAATGTGGACAAAATTTTTGCAAGAGTTTTTACGAAAAAATGACAAAATTCTGCTAATATTCCTTTAGCATAAAATCTCAAAAAGTTTACTTTTTGTAGCTTTAGGAGGTTGTAGGGACTTTGGTCCCTGCCACTAAAGCGGACGAGTTCGTTTTAGTGCGTAACATCAGTGAAAAGTATAAAAACATTAAAAGTACAAACGATAACACTTTTGTATGACTTAGGAACATTAAAATGATAACAATTATAAAAAGAAACGGCAGAACCGAAGCTCTGGACATAACTAAAATACAGAAGTATACTTCAGCGGCTGTTGAAGGTTTAGACAATGTTTCTCAAAGCGAGCTTGAAGTCGATGCGCAGATTCACTTTCGTGACGGAATCACATCAAAAGAGATACAGCAGACGCTTATCAAAACCGCAGTTGACAAGATAGACATAGACGCTCCTAACTGGACATTTGTCGCATCTAGACTTTTTTTGTTTAATTTATATCACGAAGTAAACGGATTTACAGGATACTCTTCGCTCAAAAACTACTTTGAAAAAGGTGAGAAAGAGGGAAGACTGCTTCTTGGTTTAAAAGAGATGTACAACCTTGATGAGTTAGAAAAACACATCAAACCAGAGCGCGACATGCAGTTTAACTATCTGGGCGTTAAAACACTCTACGACAGATACCTTATAAAAGATAGAAACTCTAATCCCATAGAACTTCCTCAGCATATGTTTATGGCTATTGCAATGTTTTTAGCTCAAAGAGAAGAGAAAAAAGAGGAATGGGTTATCAAGTTTTATAACATGATTTCTACTTTTGAAGTTATGTTAGCTACCCCAACTCTAAGCAATGCAAGAACAACAAGACACCAGCTAAGCTCATGTTACATCGGTTCAACTCCAGATAACATAGAAGGAATATTTGACTCTTATGCTGAGATGGCGATGCTCTCAAAATTCGGCGGAGGAATCGGCTGGGATTGGACAAATGTACGTTCAATGGGTTCTTACATTGACGGACATAAAAACGCAGCAGGCGGAACTGTACCGTTTTTAAAAATCACAAACGACATTGCTGTTGCGGTTGACCAGCTGGGTACAAGAAAAGGTGCTATTGCGGTTTACTTGGAGCCTTGGCATATTGATGTCAACGACTTTTTAGATTTAAAGAAAAACTCCGGTGAAGAGCGCCGCCGTGCCCATGACCTCTTTCCTGCAATGTGGTTGAATGACCTCTTTTTACAAAGAGTGGAAGAGGATGGCATCTGGACTCTTTTTGACCCTTATGATTGTAAAGAGTTGTCAACACTTTACGGTGAAGAGTTCAACAAAAGATATAAAGAGCTTGAAGAGAATGAGAGCATAGTAAAAGAGAAATTAAAAGCTAAAAATCTTTGGAAAAAAATACTAACATCATACTTTGAAACAGGCAGTCCGTTTTTATGCTTTAAAGACAATGCAAACAGAGCTAACCCAAATAACCACACAGGTGTTATCAGAAGTTCAAACCTTTGTACAGAGATTTTTCAAAACACAAATCCTAACCACTATAAAATAAAGTTCATTTTCGAAAACGGAGAGAGCACAAGCCACGAAGAGGATGAGATAATAAGAGTTGACAGCGGGCTTGAGAAACCTGCTAAGAAGGTTACGGCGCTTGACTCAATCGGCGGCAGAGAGATTTATGTTGTTGAAAAAGAGAAGATAAACGGCGATACCGCTGTCTGTAATCTAGCTTCGGTGAACCTCTCCCGCATCAACACTAAAGAGGAGATTGACAGAATTGTTCCTATTGCTATCCGTGCTCTGGATAATGTTATTGACTTAAACTTTTATCCGATTGAGAAGGTAAAACGTACTAACATGAAAACAAGGGCAATAGGTCTTGGTGTTATGGGTGAAGCTCAAATGTTGGCGCAACAAGGAATATCATGGGGAACTGGGGAGCACTTTGATAAGATAGATGAGATAATGGAAGCTGTTAGTTATAACGCAATCTCTGCATCTAGCGATATAGCGCTTGAAAAAGAGTCTTACCCTGAGTTTGAAGGTTCTAAATGGAGCAAAGGCATAATGCCAATGGACCATGCTACGGCTGATGTTAAAAAACTGGTTGACCGCGGCGGACTTTTTGCTTCATCTTATGAGTGGGAAGAGCTTCGTGCAAAAGTTAAAAAACAGGGTATGCGAAACGGTTATCTGATGGCCATAGCTCCCACAAGCTCTATCTCCATTCTTACCGGAACAACTCAGGCTATTGAGCCGGTATTTAAAAGAAAGTGGTACGAAGAGAATTTATCGGGACTTATTCCGGTTGTAGTTCCTGAGCTCTCACCAGAGACTTGGGCTTACTACACTCCTGCTTATGACCTGAACCAAACACTGCTAATCAAAGCAGCGGCAATCCGTCAAAAATGGTTAGATCAAGGTCAAAGTCTAAATATCTTTATAACTCTCGATAAGGCAAGCGGAAAGTATCTGAATGAAATCTACATGTTGGCTTGGAAGTTAGGTCTTAAATCTACCTACTACCTTCGTTCACAATCTCCTGAGATGTCAAAAGATGTTGAAGATAGAAGTATGGAGTGCGTAGGTTGTCAATAGGATGAGACCCTTATCAAAAAATGATTTAGATAAGTTTTTAAAGAGATTTGATAACTTTATTGATGCAGAGCTTCGCTCCATAGAAATAATCACTCCTACTGCCATTAAAATTACTCTAGCAACACAAGACAGCGCTAGAGGATTTGACTGGATAACTGTAGAGTTAGAATTCAGCGGCGTTTACGACGCCAGACTGCTTGAAGGCTCAAAACTTCCATATATAGATATGAGCGATGGAATAACTTTAATATACGCTGATAACTGTTTTGGATTTGGAATTGGTGCCTACGACAACTTTTCAGCCATAACAAACTCTACATGTTACTTAAAATCAACTTCGCTCAAATACAAAGAAGATTCATTCTAAATAAAACTTCATTAGCACTTTGTAAACCATTTGGTTATAATATTTTATTACCAAAAAATAAAGGAGCTTAGATGAAAAAACTTTTCTTTCTGTCTTTAATAACACTAACATTTGTTTATGCAAAAAGTAGCGTAGAGTTTAAATACGCGCCGTATAATATGGAGCGGGAGCACCCAACAAACCAAAACCGCATACTCTCTTACAATAATATTTTAGAAAATGTAAGAACAAGCATTGTAAATATATCTATAAAAAAAGAGATAAGCGACACTCAATTGAATGCAAATCCTTTTTTGAATGACCCGTTTTTTAGAGAGTTTTTCAAAGGATATGGGGATATTCCGCAAGAGAGAATTCAGCAAGCGTTAGGTTCAGGTGTTATAGTTTCACAGGATGGCTACATTGTTACTAACAACCACGTTATAGACGATGCAAACAAAATCATAGTTAATCTTGCCGGAGATAAAAAAGAGTATGAAGCCAAACTTATCGGCAAAGATGAGAAGAGTGATTTGGCTATTATCAAAATAGAGGCAAAAAACCTAAATGCCATAACATTTTACAACTCTGACAAAGTAAAAGTCGGAGATGTTGTTTTTGCACTCGGTAATCCGTTTGGAGTCGGTGAGACTATCACTCATGGAATCGTATCGGCAACGGGCAGAAGCGATGTTGGAATCGTAGAGTATGAAGATTTTATACAAACTGACGCTTCCATAAATCCTGGAAATTCAGGCGGAGCGCTTATAAACTCTGCTGGACACTTGATAGGGATTAACTCGGCGATTATCTCAAAATCGGGCGGAAATGTTGGCATAGGTTTTGCGATCCCATCAAATATGGTTACGACGGTTGCAACAAGCCTAATCGAGAGCGGCAAATATACCCGTGCATATCTGGGAGTAAATATCTCAGATATCAGCGACGATATGAGTAAATTTTATAACAATAGCTATGGAGCTCTTATAACAAGCGTAGAAGATAACTCGCCGGCTGCAAAAGCTGAACTCAAAAGAGGAGATCTGATCATTGAAGTCAACAGCAAAAAGATAGGAAGTGCAAGTGAGTTAAAAAACAGTGTAGGTTCATACGCTCCGGCTAAAGTGGTAACTATAAAATTTCTAAGAGACAAAAAAGTCAATACAAAAAGTGTAACGCTTACAACGCTTGAGAGCAAAACCGTAAATGGAGAGATTGAGTACAAAGGCTTAAAATTAACTCAAATCAACGCTACGCATAAACAACAACTCAACATTACAATCAACGGTGTGTTAGTCGTTAATGTAGATGAAAAAAGCGAAGCATACAGTGCCGGTATTAGAAAAAATGACATAATCGTACAGGTGGAAGAAAATGAAATCTCTACTTTGGATGACTTTAAAAAAGCAACTGGCTCAAAAGAGAAGAAGAGAGTTTTTATCTATAGAAAAGGCTATATACTAGCCATCGTACTTTAAGGAGGTTCTATGAGAGTCGTATGTCCACATTGCAAAAGCGTCAATAATGTTCCGCGAAGAGACTCCTACACAAAAGCTAACTGCGGAAAGTGTAAAAGCTCGCTTCTTGAAACAAAACCTATCGAGTTAACAAGTGTTAACTTTGACGAAATCATCGTAAATAGCGATATTCCAGTAATAATAGATTTTTGGGCGCCGTGGTGCGGACCTTGTAAGATGATGGCTCCAAACTTTGAAAAAAGTGCTAAAAAGTTTCCGCTAAAAGCACTCTACGCAAAAGTAAACACCGAAAATGAACAAAATTTGGGAGCTAGATTTGGGATAAGAAGCATTCCCACAATTATTGTTTTCAAAAATGCCAAAGAGGTTCATAGGGTTTCAGGCGCTTTGGATGAGGCAAGCTTAAACAAACTGATTGCACAGTTTATATAGTATAATTATTTATTATAAAAAAGGGGTTATATTATGAGCAGAGACACAGTAACACTAACAAACAATCGTGACGGTAAAAGTTATGAATTTCCTATACTCGATGCAACGGTAGGTCCATCTGTAATTGATATTTCAACTCTTTACAAAGAGACTAAAATGTTTACCTATGATGAGGGTTATACCTCCACCGCATCTTGCAAATCAGATATAACATACATAGACGGTGAAGAGGGGAAACTTATGTACAGAGGGTATGATATAGCATACCTTGCTAACAAAAAAAGTTTTTTAGATACGGCATATCTTCTTTTAAACGGCGAACTTCCTACTAGGGATGAGTTGGAGAATTTTACAATAGAGATGAAAAAACGCTCATTCGTGCATGAGGGGATTAAAAAGCTCTTTGACTCTTTTCCCGACGGCGCACATCCGATGGCAATTCTCTCAGCAGGTGTCTCCGCACTCTCAACATTTTACTATAAACATTTAGAGATCAAAAACAGTCAAGAATATACTGAAATGGCAAACAGAATAGTTGCGAAAATTCCTACTCTTGCGGCTTTTTCATATAGATACTCTAACGGTCTGCCTATTATATATCCTGATATGAACAAAGGATTTACGGAGAATTTTCTCTACATGTTAAGAGCTTATCCGCACAACTATGTTGAATTAAAACCGGTAGAGATAAAAGCGCTGGACACTATCTTTACTCTTCATGCAGACCATGAACAAAATGCATCAACTACTGCCGTTAGAAATCTAGCCTCTACAAATGCACATCCATATGCAGCAATAAGTGCCGGTATCGGTGCTTTATGGGGAAAAAGCCACGGCGGAGCGAATGAGAGCGTTATTCGTCAACTAGAGATGATAGGAACTGTTGATAGGGTAGATGAGTTTATAGCCAAAGCGAAAGATAAAGATGACCCGTTTAAACTGATGGGATTTGGACACCGTGTTTATAAAAACTTTGACCCTCGTGCTACCATTCTTAAAAACCTCCGCAATGAGCTTATGGAAGAGTTAGGCATCAGCAGTGAACTTGTTGAAGTTGCAAATAAAATAGAGAAGATTGCTCTAAGCGATGAGTACTTTATAAGCCGCAGTTTGTACCCGAATATTGATTTTTACTCAGGACTGATTCTTCAGGCACTAAAAATTCCAAAAGAGATGTTTGCCGTTATATTTGTTATAGGCAGAACGCCTGGCTGGATAGCACAGTGGAGCGAGTTAAATCAGCAAAAAACTATAAAAATAGCTCGTCCTCGCCAGCTTTACACAGGGTCAAAAGACAGGACTCCAGAGTATTGATACTCTGGCTAAAACTACTCTATATACGAACAGCAGTAGTCTGTAACTGTTTTGATTTTTAGATCAAACGATAAGTTAGCAGGCACACTGAATGTCTCAGGAGTGTGAAGTGTTTTCCACTCTTCGTTTGGAAGTTTTATCTCCAACTCTCCGCTCATTATCTCCATAATCTCGGCAGCATCTGTTCCAAAAGTATAATCACCCGGCATCATAATCCCAAGAGTTTTTTTTGAACCATCCGCAAACTCAACCGTTCTGCTTGTAACTTTTCCGTCATAGTAAATATTTGCTTTTTTTACTACTGTAACATTTTCAAATTTTGACATACATTTTTTCCTTAATTTTTTTGAAATTATATCTTATTCCCAGTCCAACAATCTCTGCTGCCCCTCTAACCCTCTAATGTGAGTAACATCCTGAGAAACTTCTATAACACCTTTGTAGTTGCCCTCATCATCTCTAATAGCAAAATAGCGGATGTGAATAAACTTACCTTTAAAAGTTATCCAAAACTCAGCCTCATCTCTGCGGCCTGCTTTAAACTCTCTCAAAATCATCAAAACTTGGTCAACGGATTTTGGAGGATGACAAAATTTTACCTCACGCCCTATTATCCCAGCACTTCTTGGAAATACTCTATCATCCCCGCGGTTATAAAAGATAACGATGTCATTCTCATCGACATAAGTTATATCAACAGGCATAAACTTCAAAAGCCAGTTAATCTGCTCAGGCAACATATAACCCTCGTCAAGCTTGATTCTGTTCTCAAGCGAAAATGGAAGTTTTCTCTTCTGTTTGTCTTGAGACGGATGGATGTATTCGCCCTCAACATGCGGAGGATACGCTGCAGGTGCTTCTTCAAACATCCAGCCTATCTCCTCATCTCCTGCTCTCATCTCTTTCCAATCTTCTTCATCGAGCATATTCATAGCATTTGGCAGAAGTCTTCCCTCTTCAACCTGCATAATATGCTCAAGACTTCCAAAAACTCTCTGCAGCTGTTGCATCAAAGCAGACATATTTTTCTCTTGAACTAAAGCTCTTGCAGTTTTTATCTCTGCTCTTATATCATCATGAAAAGCCCACATATTTTGCGACGGTGATGTCCAGCCATATTTTTCCAAATATGGAAACAGTTGATTCTCTTTTCTTGCAAAATGTTTTTCAACAAGACATAATCTTTTAAATTTCTCTTCAAATTCTTCAAAATTTTCTACTATATTTATACTGTTTATGCTTGCGATTAAGCCTCGCATAAGCATATTTTCTTCTAGATAAACCCTAACCGGATGTCCCTCTGGCAAAGAAGCAAATGAGTTCATATTTAAAATCCTTTATTTTTTAAAAATTATACTATTTTAAAAATTTTACTCTTTGATTTAAGGCAAGATAAAAAATTATTGCAGTTTTAGTCTGACTCTTTGCGAGTGGGTTATTGCAACGGCGATAGCATCCGTTATATCAAGCGGTTTTATCTCTTTTTTTATATTTAAAAGCATCTTTGCCATATAAGCAACCTGCTCTTTTGTCGCTTTGCCGTTTCCGGTCAATGCTTTTTTTACCTGAAGCGCGGTATATTCGTTAAACTGCCCAAACTGCTGAAGAAGCATAAGCATAATCGCTCCGCGAAATTGGGCAAGTTTTATGGTTGTTTTTGGATTATGCGCATAAAAAATATCTTCGATTGCTACTTCATCTATTTTATGGGTTTTAAATATGCTCTCAAAAGCCTCAACCATCTGCGGAATCTGAAATTGCAGCTCTTCGGCTTTTATCTTTATAAGTCCGGCTTCAATAAGTGCGATTTTTCCCTTCTCCAAAGAGATAAGAGCATAGCCCATTTTTCTTGTACCCGGGTCAATTCCTAAAATTGTCATTATTCTCTTTCACATGTTATATATGTACTATTCACATAATTTTAACTTTATTTATGGGAATTATAGCTATTATTCACATATAAATTAGATTTCAGATAAGGCTCTATGTGAACATTGGTCAAAAAATTTTGCTTCTGCTAAAAGAAGAGATTCCAGAAATTGAATATAACAGATATATCAAACACTTGGTCTATGATATAAAAAAATCTACCGAAGATAATGCTATATTTTATGCCCCAAACTCTTTAGTCCTAAATTGGATAAAAAATAAGTATTGTGCAAAAATAAAACATCTGTTTGATATACAAAACTCAACAAAAGTTAATGTCAGCATTCTACTAAAAAATCAGACCGATACAAAAAAAATCCAACAAAAACCTGAACAAAAAGTGCAACATTCACTCTTAAATCCGTCTCATACTTTTGCAAATTTTATGGTTGGCGGTTCAAACCAGTTTGCATATGCCGCGGTTAAAAGTGTCAGTGAAAAAGCTGGTGAGCTATATAATCCTCTTTTTATCCACGGCGGTGTCGGCCTTGGTAAAACACACCTTATGCAAGCTGCCGGAAATGTTTTTCAAAATCAGGGCAAAATCGTCATATACACTACCGTTGAGCAGTTTTTAAATGATTTTATACGTCATGTTAGAAACAAAACAATGGAAAGATTCCAAGAAAAGTACCGAAAATGTGATGTTCTTCTTATAGACGATATCCAGTTTTTAAGTAATAAAGAGGGGATTCAGGAGGAGTTTTTCCACACTTTTGAAGCACTAAAAGGTATTGGAAAACAGATAATTTTAACAGCAGATAAACACCCAAAAAAGATAGCAGGACTTGAAAAAAGACTCCAAAGCCGTTTTGAACATGGGCTTGTAGCGGATATTCAACCGCCTGAACTTGAAACCAAGATAGCTATTATTGAGAATAAATGCAAGATAAATAAAGTCGTTCTTACAAAAGATATTATCTACTATATAGCAACTGTTATTGAGAGCAATGTTCGCGAAATCGAGGGCATTTTATCGAAGCTTCATGCTTATTCACAACTTATGCATGTCGATATAGACTTACAATTTACAAAAAATGTACTGAAAGACCAGCTGCAAGAAAACCGCGCTAATCTTACTCTTGACATAATTACGCAAAGTGTAGCAAAAGATCTCAATATTAAACCGAGTGAGCTTCGCTCAAAAGGTAGAAGTAAAAATCTTGTCTATGCAAGAAGAATTGCTATATATCTCTGCCGTGAACTTACACAAAATACTATGCCTCAACTAGCCCAATATTTCGGGATGCAGGACCATACGGCAATAAGTCATACGTTAAAGAAAATAAATGAATTAATGCAAAATGATGAGGACTTTAAAGTTAAAATTGAAGAATTAACAAATAAAATTACATCATCTTCATAAAAAATAAAAAAAAAGATATAATTGTCTAAGTGAATAAGTGTGAAGAGAGTTGTGTTGGTTCATCACATCTGTACGACTCTTAAAATAGGGTTTAAACGGTGATATTCACATTATCACCGCCTCCTACTACTACTACTATAATTTTATATAATAAATAGGAATTAAAATGAAGATAACAGTACAAAAATCTATCATTGAAAATATTTTGGTTCATGCTCAACCATTCTTAGAAAAAAAAGACACTTCACAAATTACATCTCATGTTTTCATAGATGCTTCAAACTCTAAGTTAACAATCAAAGCTACCGATTATGAGATAGGTTTAATTGTTTCTACTGAAAAAATAAACATTATTGAAGATGGCAATGTTACTGCTAACGGTAAAAAATTATTAGATATTGTCAAAATTTTAAAAGATGGTGATATCAATCTTGAGGTTAAAAGTGACACGCTATATATCTCTCAATCACACTCTAAATTTAAATTGCCAACTTTTTCATACAACGAATTTCCTGCATTTCCAACATATGAAGGAAAGCCTCGCATTTTAATAGACTCACACTCTCTTATAGATTCTCTTAAAAAAATAACTCCGTCAATTGATATTAATAATCCTAAATTTGAACTAAATGGTGCGTTAATTGATATAAAAAATAACAGTATTAATTTTGCTTCGACAGATACAAGAAGATTGGCAGTAGTCAACATAATCAATGAAAGCAGCACGGAGTTGTCTATTATAGTTCCAAAAAAAGCAATTATTGAGATTCAAAAACTTTTTTTTGATAATATTGAGTTATATTATGATGAAAATAGCCTGATTATCCACTCAGAACAGTATACTTTTTTCACAAAACTTATAAATGGAAAATTTCCTGAATACTCAAGAATTATTCCTAAAGAAATATCAAAAACACTTACTCTTCCAAAAGCTATAATGATAGAATCAATTAAACAAATAACTACTATTTCTACCGACGTAAAAATAACTTTTTTAAACGATACCATCACTTTTGAATCATTAAGCGATGACAACATTGAAGCTAAAACAGAGATTACATTTCCGACAAGCTTTTCATCTCCATTTATAATTGCAATTAACAGCAGATATCTTTTGGATTTTTTAAATACGATAAACAGTTCAGAGTTCAATATCGGTTTAAATGAAAGTAATTTACCTTTTGTTTTAAGTGACGGCAATTTTAAAACAGTAGTAATGCCTATCGTTATTTAAGCAAAAATTATAATATTCCTTTTAATAATTAACGATTAAAAGGAGTCTCTCTCCTCTTCAGAATGTCCAATTATCCACACATAAAACTTCCTTTTAGAATAAATTAGATAAAATATCCCTAATTATGTCAAAAGTTATAATGGAGTATTAAATGGAAAACTACGGTGCTAGTAATATTAAAGTCCTTAAGGGATTAGAAGCAGTTCGTAAACGACCCGGTATGTATATTGGTGATACAGGTCATAGAGGTTTACATCATTTAGTTTATGAAGTTATAGATAACTCTATTGATGAGGCGATGGCAGGGCATTGTGATACCATAAATGTAACTCTTACAAAAAATGGTACATGTAAAGTATCTGATAATGGTCGTGGTATTCCTACGGATATGCATGAGGGTGAAGGAATAAGTGCTGCAACAGTTGTTCTAACAGTTCTTCATGCCGGTGGTAAGTTTGATAAAGATACATATAAAGTTTCCGGTGGTCTTCACGGTGTTGGTGTATCTGTTGTAAATGCTCTATCATCTGACTTAAAAATGACTATTTTCAGAAATGGCGAGATTTTTGAACAAAACTTCAAAAAAGGTATCCCTCAAGAAATTTTAGCAGTAACCGGAACAACTAAAAAAACTGGAACAACGATAGAATTTTCTCCAGATCCAAGTATATTTACAGATACAATTACTTTTGAATATGAATATTTAGCTCGCAGATTTAAAGAGTTGGCGTATTTAAACCCATTTATAACTATAAAATTTTCTGATGAGAGAACAAATATAAAAGAGGAGTACCACTTTGAAGGCGGCATTGCTCAATACGTTGCTGATTTAAATAAAAAACAAGAAGTTGCAAAAGTTTTTGAATTTAGTACAAAAATAGAAGATATAGAATTTGATATAGCATTGATGTACAATGACACTTATGATGAAAAAGTTTACTCTTTTGTAAATAATATCCGTACTCCAAACGGTGGAACACACGAAGCCGGTTTTAGAGCCGGTTTAACCCGTGTTATATCAAATTATAATGCACAAAACGGCGCTGCAAAAGAAAAAGATACAAAAATAAGCGGTGAAGATACAAGTGAAGGTCTTATCGCTATTGTTTCTATTCGTGTTCCAGAACCGCAATTTGAAGGACAGACAAAAGGTAAACTTGGAAATACTTACGTTAGACCTCTAGTTCAAAAACAGACTTATGAGCTGTTAAGTAAATATTTTGAAGAAAATCCGATTGAAGCCAAAGCAATAGTTTCTAAATCATTAATGGCGGCACGTGGTCGTGAAGCTGCAAAAAAAGCAAGAGAGCTAACACGAAGAAAAGACTCTATGAGTGTTGGAACACTTCCTGGAAAACTTGCCGATTGTCAAAGCAAAGATGCAAGCATCTGTGAACTTTATTTGGTGGAGGGCGACTCTGCGGGTGGTTCTGCAAAAATGGGCAGAGATCGTGTATTTCAAGCAATCTTACCGCTTAAAGGTAAGATTTTAAATGTTGAAAAAGCGAGACTTGACAAGATTTTAAAATCTGAAGAGATTACAAATATGATAACGGCTATGGGCTGCGGAATCGGTGAAGAGTATAATGAAGAGAAGCTCCGTTATCATAAAATCATTATTATGACCGATGCCGATGTTGACGGAAGCCATATACAAACTCTTTTACTTACATTTTTCTTCCGTCATTTTAGAAGTGTTGTAGATAACGGTTATCTGTATTTGGCACAGCCGCCGCTTTACCGTTATAAAAAAGGTAAAAAAGAGATCTACTTTAAAGATGACCGTGCTATGAATGATTATCTGATAGAAAATGGAATTGAATCATTAAATATCGAGACTGTTGGACATAATGACTTAATCTCATATTTTAAAATGGTTGACCATTACAGAGGCTCGCTTGAGGCTCTAGAGAGAAGATATGCGTTAGTTGTTATGATTCGCCATTTTATAGAAAATCCGGATCTAATAGGTCTTGATATAAAAGCAATGTATGAAAAAGTTGAAGAGTTTTTAACACAAAACGGAAATAATATCTTGACAAAAAGTATTACTGAAGATTCAATTCATATCTTTGTTCAAACAAAAGATGGAATGGAAGAGCTGCTTATAAATGATGATTTGTTTGCGGCTCCTCATTTTTGTGAAGCTAGTTTTGTATATAGAAAGATAAAAGAGTGGAACTTAGATCTTAAAGATGATGTAATTAAAGTGTTGAGTGATGTTATTGATTATGCTAAAAAAGGTGCGTATATTCAACGTTATAAAGGTCTTGGAGAGATGAATCCAGATCAGCTTTGGGAAACAACAATGACTCCTGAAAATAGAGTTTTATTACAAGTAACGATAGAAGATGCAGAACTTGCAAGTGATACATTTACGTTATTTATGGGTGATGAAGTTGAACCTCGCCGTAACTATATAGAAACACATGCTAAAGATGTTAAGCATTTAGATGTTTAATAGTTAAAAGCAACAAAATTCAGATGTTACTTCCACAAACAAAAGAGAGGGAATACCGTTTTAGGTTAGCGCTTAGAATGGTGCTTCCTGTTTTTGCTCTCGTTGTCGCTCTAATTCTTCATACTTTTATTACAAGCCAAGATACCATAAATACCTCTTTTTATATTGAATCTATTTTAATTTTAGTATTTAGTATCTATTTTATCTTCTACCTTATATATAAAGGTTTTGATACAAAAATAACAGATAATATCTCAAAAGCTTTCACAAGAGAATACATGTATGAATTCTTAAAAAAAGAGTTAAAAAACAATAAAGAGTACACACTTTTGCTTATAAGCATAGATAATTTACATGAAATAAACAGTCGTTACGGTATAAAAAATGGTGATAAAATCCTTTTTGAAACAATTATATGGGTAGCTGAATATCTTAAAACAAAAGATATATATAATTTCCCGGTTGGGCGCATAAAAGGGGGTGATTTTATAATCGGACTTAGCGGAAACAAAAATCAATATAAAACGACTATGGAGCTGATGTGTCTTAAGAGCGAAGAGCTTAAGATAGATGATATTGAGGTACAGATTTCAATTGCAATAAATGATGCCTCTTTTTCAAACAATATTGATTATTTGATTGAAAATCTTTTTGAATTACAAGCCAAAAATAGAGATTCTAAGCTTCAAGCTAATTCAGAAGATGAAATAAATCCTAGTGATTTAGAGTATTTTGTTATAAATGCCATTAAAAGAAAAGATTTAACACTTATAACACAAGATGTTTTTGAAAAAGAGCATGATGTATTCAAAGAGTGCTTTATTAAATTAAATGCACCTGACGGCAAACTGCTGCATCAAAAAAATTATATGAAGATTTTAGATAAATTAAGATTGATGAATGAGTATGATTTAATAGTTTTAGAAAAAGTTATAAATATTTGTAAAAAATCAGACGGTAAAAATTTTGCTATCCATATATCGCCCACCTCTATCAGAAATCCTTCTGTTTTAACTAAAATTAAAGAGCTATTTTATAAAAATGAGTGCATAAAAGGGAGAATAATACTCCTCTTTAGCGAGAGTGAATATTTTCCAAAGATAGATAAATTCAATACTATTTTACAGCAGTTAAGGGATTTAGGAGTTGTAGTTGCTATTGATAGATTGGGCTCTTTGCATACAAGTTTTTTATATTTAAGAGATTTAAATATCGATATGGTTAGATTTGATAGTTTTTACAGTAAGAATATGGATGAGGGCAGAGGCAAAAATATTATTAGCGGTTTTAATGTAATGGCTCACGAAAAGGGAGTTAAAACTTGGATAAAGATGCTTGAAGATGAAAAAGTCAATGATTTGGCAAAAGAGCTGGGAATTGATTATTTACAGGGTAAATATTTTGCGCCTTTAGAAAAAAATTAAAAGTATTGGGAGTTTAGTATGAAGTATGGCGAAAAAATTGTTAATGAGTTTGATGTAGAGAAAGATTTGGAAATTTGGCCAAATGAGCATAAGAGAAATTATCTTATAAAAATGACGCTTCCGGAGTTCTCTTGCCTCTGCCCTCGAAGCGGCTATCCTGATTTTGCAATAATTCATTTGGAATATACACCGGATGAGTGGGTGGTTGAGCTAAAGGCCATAAAACTCTATATAAACTCATTTAGAGATAGACACATTTCACATGAAAACAGTGCAAATGAGATTTACAGCGTTTTAGAGAAAAAATTAAAACCAAAATATATGAAAATTGTGG
>JAURYA010000113.1 GCA_030654155.1 Sulfurimonas sp.
TTTGTAAAGAAGTTATTATAAAAATTGGAGGTGCCACCCAGATTTGAACTGGGGATAGCAGCTTTGCAGGCTGCGGCCTTACCACTTGGCGATGGCACCAGTTTCAACAATAACTTATAATAATGGTGCCCGAAGCCGGACTTGAACCGGCACACCCTTACGAGCGAGGGATTTTAAATCCCTTGTGTCTACCGATTTCACCACCCGGGCTTCGGGTTTTTTTCAAGATATCGGATATCTTTTTTTATTTAATATTTATGGAGCGGGAAACGAGGTTCGAACTCGCGACCCCAACCTTGGCAAGGTTGTGCTCTACCACTGAGCTATTCCCGCAATTTTATGGTACTTAACTTTTTAAGTGAGCGGAATTATAGCCACTTTATTTTTGTTTGTAAAGAGTTTTTATAAAAAAAATTAAAAAAAATGCTATAATCACACTAATTATAAACAATAACAACTATAAAATGAAGGATTTTAATGAGAAGTGATACTATAAAAAAGGGCTTTGACAGGGCTCCTCACCGTTCTCTGCTTCGTGCAACAGGTTTAAAAGATGAGGATTTTGACAAACCGTTTATTGGGATAGCAAACAGTTATATAGACATCATTCCTGGACATTTTTTCTTGCATGAGTATGGAGAAATCGTAAAAAAAGCAATCCGTGAAGCAGGCGGGGTTCCGTTTGTGTTTAACACTATCGGCGTTGATGACGGGATTGCGATGGGGCATGACGGTATGCTTTACTCTCTTCCTTCACGCGAGATTATCGCAGACTCTATCGAAACCGTTATGAATGCTCACAAACTGGATGCGATGATATGTATCCCAAACTGCGACAAAATTGTTCCCGGTATGATAATGGGAGCACTTCGCGTAAATGTTCCGACTATTTTTGTTTCAGGCGGTCCGATGCCCGCAGGTCATAAAAAAGATGGTACCCCGATAGATTTGTCTACTGCGTTTGAAGCAGTAGGTGTCCACGCTGAGGGAAAAATGACAGATGAAGAGCTTTATGAGATAGAGTGCAACGCATGTCCAAGCGGCGGAAGCTGTTCAGGAATGTTTACTGCAAACTCTATGAACACGCTTTGTGAGGCGATGGGTATCGCACTTCCAGGAAACGGCACGATATTAGCTATGACACCTGCTAGAATCGAACTTGTTAAAAAAGCTGCCAAGAGAATCGTTGAGATGGCAAAAGCTGATGACAGCAAGTATAATTTAAAAAATGTTTTAAATGAAAAAGCGATTCACAATGCGTTTGTAGTTGATATGGCAATGGGCGGAAGCTCAAATACAGTTTTACACATGTTAGCTATTGCAAGAGAAGCTGGAGTTGATTTCCCAATTGAAAAAATAAACGAAATAGCTGACAATGTAGCCCACATAGCTAAAATATCTCCATCATTAACAACTGTTCATATGGATGACATTGATAAAGCCGGTGGTGTTAATGCGGTTATGAAAGAGGTAAGCCGCAGAGGTGGTCTTCTTTATCTAGACAATCCGACCGTAACAGGTGAAACACTTGGCGAGCGTATAGCAGATGCTAAAATTTTGGATGAAAATATAATTCATAGAAATGAAAATGCTTACTCTCAAGTCGGTGGATTGTCAATTCTTTTTGGAAATCTAGCTTTAGAGGGAGCTGTTGTAAAAACTGCCGGAATTGAAGCAAATATGCGTCAGTTCAAAGGCAAGGCAATCTGTTTTAACTCTCAAGCAGAGGCGATAACAGGGATAATGAGCCATAAAGTTAAACCTGGCAGCGTTGTAGTTATCCGTTATGAAGGTCCAAAGGGCGGCCCTGGAATGCAAGAGATGCTTGCTCCTACTGCCCTTATTCAAGGAATGGGACTTGGGGATAGCGTGGCTCTTATTACAGACGGTAGATTTTCTGGAGCAACCAAGGGTGCAAGTATCGGGCATGTTTCTCCAGAGGCTGCTGAGGGCGGTTTGATAGCGTTTGTAGAAGACGGCGATGAGATAGAGCTGGACACAGATAAGCATATTTTACGACTCAATGTAAGTGACGAAGAGATAGCAAAAAGAAAAGCAAGCTACAAGCCATACAAAAATGAGGTTAAATCCAAGTGGCTTAAACGCTACCAACTTTTAGTTTCAAATGCTTCAAGCGGAGCAGTTTTAAAAACTGAACTTTAATAGAATAAATAAAAGATAGGAATATATTTTGAACGCAATTGCAATAAAACATAACGGCGAAATAATAGATTTACAAACTGCTTCAGAGCTTGGTTTTGAGGGAGAACAGATACTTCTTGACAACTCTTTAGACTCTTTGGAAGTTCTTCGTCACTCAACAGCCCACCTTATGGCTCAAGCCATAAAATCACTATATCCTGACGCAAAGTTTTTTGTTGGACCTAACGTTAAAGAGGGTTTTTACTACGATTTTAAAACTTCTAGTGAAATTGGCGAGGGCGACCTTAAGACAATAGAAAAAGAGATGCTTTCGCTTGCCAAAAAGAAATATCCGATAGAGAAGTATGAGATCTCTATGGATGAGGCAAAAGAGAAGTTTAAAAATGACCATCTGAAATTAACGGTTATGCAAAGAATACCAAGCAGCACAGTATCTATCTACAAGCAGGGTGAGTTTGAAGATTTGTGCCGTGGACCACACCTGCCAAACATCGGGCTTATCAGATATTTTAAACTTACTAAAATAGCTGGTGCCTACCTTGGTGGAGACTCTAACAACGAAATGTTGACTCGTATTTACGGTATAGCATTTGCAGACAAAGAGGCTCTAAAAGCCTATCTCGACATGATGGCAGAAGCTGAAAAGAGGGATCACCGCAAGCTTGGCGCAGAGATGAAAATGTTTACATTCCGTGAAGAGGTAGGGGCAGGTTTTCCTATCTGGCTTCCGGCAGGAGGGCGACTTCGTGCAAGATTGGAGTCACTTCTATTTAAAGCTCACCGTAAACGCGGATACGAGCCTGTTCGCGGTCCTGAAATGCTTCGTTCTGACCTTTGGAAAACATCTGGACACTACCAAAACTATGGCGAGAACATGTACTTTACAAACATAGACGAGATAGAGTTCGGTGTAAAACCGATGAACTGTGTCGGCCATATTAAGATATATGAAGACGAGCTGCACTCTTATAGAGATTTGCCAATCAAATATTTTGAGTATGGTGTAGTTCACCGTCATGAGATGACGGGAGCACTTCATGGACTTTTCCGCGTTCGTGAGTTTACACAAGATGATGCGCATATCTTTTGTAGAGCTGACCAAATTGAAGAGCAGATTATAGAGGTTGTTGATTTTGTCGATAAAATCATGTCAACCTTTGAATTTAACTATAAAATGATGCTCTCGACAAAACCGATAAAAGCGGTTGGAAGTGATGAGGTGTGGGAAGTTTCTACACAGGCACTAAAAAACGCACTGGAGAAAAACAATCTCGTTTATGAAGTAGATGAGGGCGGCGGGGC
The DNA here is from genome assembly GCA_030654155.1 of Sulfurimonas sp. GTDB lineage: Bacteria > Campylobacterota > Campylobacteria > Campylobacterales > Sulfurimonadaceae > Sulfurimonas. Next base: position 3,466 of record JAURYA010000113.1, read on the forward strand.
TTTTTACGGTCCTAAAATCGACATCAAAATTACGGACGCAATCGGACGCGAGTGGCAATGTGGTACAATACAGCTAGACTTTAATCTGCCAAGCAGGTTTGAGCTCGAGTATAACGGTGAGAATAACGACAAAATCCAGCCGGTTATGATTCACAGAGCAATTTTAGGTTCGTTTGAGCGTTTTATTGGTATATTAACGGAGCACTACGCTGGAGAGTTTCCAATGTTTATTGCTCCGACTCAAGTTGCAATCGTTCCAATCGCTTCAACGCATAACGATTACGCTAAAGAGTTGGCGGATAAACTGATAGATTTAGGGGCTGATAGTGAAATCTACTCTAAAAACGATTCTTTAAATAAAAGAATCAGAACAGCGGAAAAAACAAGGGTGCCTATGCTTATAGTTATAGGCGATGAAGAGGTTGAGTCTCGCACTGTTGCAATCCGCGACAGAAGAACGAGAGAACAGTATAATCTAAGTGAGAGCGAATTTCTTTCTCTTATACAAACTAAAATAAATGAGGTAAATTTTTGAGCAAAAAAGACCGTGTAATAATGAATGACGATATTCGTGTACCTGAGGTGCGTTGTAACGTAGATGGAGCAGAGTCTTTAGGAATAATTTCTACTGATGCAGCTATGGAAAAAGCAAACGAGTTGGGTTTAGATTTAGTTCTAATTGCCCCAGACGCAAAGCCTCCTGTTGCAAAGATTATGGATTACGGCAAGTATAGATATCAAGAAGAGAAAAAGCAAAAAGAGCAGAAAAAAAATCAAGTTAAAGTTGATATTAAAGAGATTAAGCTTTCTGTTAAAATTGCCGAGAATGATATTAGCTATAAAGTAAAACATGCAAGAGAGTTTTTGTCTGAAGGCAAGCATGTAAAATTTCGTGTATTTCTAAAAGGTCGTGAAATGGCTAATCCAGACGCTGCTAAAGAGGTTCTTTTAAGAATTTGGCCGATGGTTGAAGACATTGCTGTTATGGATAAAGAACCTAAATTTGAGGGTCGCTACTATAACATGTACGTTTTGCCTCAAAAATAGTGAATATAGAAAAGTAGATGAGGGTAGGAACTCCTACCCTTTCTCTTCTACTTAGCTATTTTAGCTATCAAATCTTCTTTTTGCATCGCATCAGCCACATATTTTACAATCACAAGTTTTTCCGTATCGTTTATGTACCACTCTGCAACATGAGCATTTTCAAATCCTTTAAGTTTTGAAAGATCCACATCTGCAAGCGGAAGATAGAGATGAGAGTATTTAGTCGGGTTTTGAAGCTTCA
>JAURYA010000008.1 GCA_030654155.1 Sulfurimonas sp.
GCTTTTTGCAGGTCGTCTATCTCGTCACTAAGAGCAACGGCTATCTGCTTTGAAACCTCTCCTCTTGGCATATCATCTCGTACAAACGACCAGTTTAAAATCGTAACGGGACCCGTCAACATCCCTTTCATGATGCGGCTTGTTCTGCTCTGCGCATAGGTTATCCAATCAACCGTCATTGGTTTTGGTCTGCTGATATCCCCATAGATAAACGGCGGTTTTACACATCTGCTTCCATAGCTTTGCACCCATCCGTTTTGGCTAAATCCATACCCACTTAACTGCTCACCAAAATACTCAACCATATCATTTCTCTCAGGTTCGCCGTGAACTAAAATCTCTAAGCCGCACTCCTCTTGAGCTGCCACACACTCATCTATATACTTTTTTATCTCTTTTTCATACTCATCTTTTGAGATAAAAGCGCCTTTGAAATCACTTCTGGCTTTTCTAATCTCTGGCGTTTGCGGAAATGAGCCTATAGTCGTCGTTACCAAATCGCTGTATCCCAAAATCTCTCTTTGGAGACCCAGCCTCTCATTTGCATTGCCCTCTCTTTGGAGCAATGCGCGATTTTTTACTCTCTCTTGCACGGCTTTATCATTGACAAGAGGCGAATTTTTTCTGTTTTCATTTGCCTCTTCATTGCTTCCCAGTGCCTCTCTTTGAGCCTCATCCAAACTGCTTTTGCCATCAAAAAATATTTTTGAGACAAGCGAGATTTCGCCCAATTTTTCAAGTGCATAACTGAGCCACTCTTTTATCTCGCTGCTCATCTTTTCTTCATACTTCAAAGTAAAAGGCGAGTGAAGAAGCGAGCAAGATGAACCTATCAAAATATTCTCTTTTTTCACTACTTTTGAGATATTTTCTAAAAGTGTGAGCGTTTTTGCAATATCACATCTCCAAATGTTTCTGCCGTCAACTGCTCCTGCTATAACTTTTTTACCGCTAGAGGCAATAATCTCTAACGATTTTATATTTTCATCTCCATATAAAAAGTCCAGCCCCAATGCCCAGATGGGCGTATGAACCAAAATTTTTGTAGCTTCATTTGAGTGCTCAAAATATGTTACAACCGCAATTTTTATATTTGATGAAATATTTGAGAGTCTGTCAAATGTCGGTTTTATAAGACTAAGCATTTTTGTATCCGGTTCTTTTACAAAAATCGGCTCATCTATCTGCACAATTACTTCATCATCAAGAGTGCTTATAACTTTTAAAAGCTCCTCATAAATCGGCACTATTTTGCTCCAAAGTTCATAAACATCGCCACGGTCAACTCTTTTACTAAGCCCCAGATATGTAATAGGTCCTATTATGTTTATCTTTGTTTTGATGCCTAAACTTTTCGCTTCATTATATTCATTTACAATCTTTGAAGCATCCAGTTTATAACTATCACTTGGGCTAAGTTCTGGAACTATGTAGTGGTAGTTTGTGTTAAACCACTTTGTCATCTCCATAGCCACGCACTCCTCATTGCCTCTTGCCATTGCAAAATAAAGCTCTTCTCCCTTTAAATGGGCAAATCTCTTCGGAACTGCGCCTAACATAATTGAAGTATCGAGCATATTATCGTAGAGTGAAAAATCATTTGAGCTTATGAACTCTACTCCAGCATCTCTTTGATATTCCCAATGTCTTTTTTTTAGCTCTACCGCTACTCTTATGACATCATCAAATGAGCATTTCTTTGCCCAAAATTCCTCTAAAACTTTTTTTAACTCTCTTTGCTCCCCGATTCTTGGGAAACCTAAAATATAATTTTTTGACATTAAAATATCCTTGTGTCATTTTTATTTTTTTTGTAATGATTTTTTTTTAGAAAGGATATTAAAGTGGAGGATGTACGCCTGTGCGTCTAAACGCAAAGTAAGTTGTATAGTAAGGGCATCTTGGAATGAAATGATTTATCAAAAGTGAAACTCTTGCTTTGATGGCAAAAAACATATTGCAATAACAAGGCTTAGAACTTGAAATGTATAACAATTTTGACAATTTAGAACTATCAATATTATGAACTGATTTCAAACTCTCTCCTTTTAAATAAATTGCTGCATTATATCTTGTTTATTTTTAGAACCGCTCTATATACTGCTTAAATGCTCTAAAAATTTATCTGGCTCTATAAAACCAACAATGGTTTTTGACTTTATAACATTCAGCTCTTTATCAAAAAATATGAGTACCGGCGGACCAAAAACGCCGTACTTTTTGCTCAACTCTTTTTGCTCTTGATTGTTTTGTGTAATATCTGCTTGAATCAGTACAAACTCTTCCATTTTTGCTTTTACGGCTTCATCAGAGAATGTTTTCTTATCAAGTTCTTTACAGACTGCACACCACTCTGCGCTAAAGTCGAGCATTATTTTTTTACCTCTGTTTTGTGCCAAAACTTCATCGAGCTCTTTTATGGAACTTATTTTTTGAAACTGCGGGTGTGAAGATTTTTCTACCACAGTAGTATCAGAGACTTGAGGTTTTAAAAATTCCAAAGGCTTTGTCATACTGTTTGAACCGCCCAGTACCCCTATAAACAAAGAGACAGAGTAGATAAAAACTATGATTGC
>JAURYA010000121.1 GCA_030654155.1 Sulfurimonas sp.
GGGCAGAGGTTATCTACAAAGGCGTAGCAATAAAACCGGGTAAACATATTTTGGTAGCGCAAAGAGCGGACAGATTTGTTTTAGCACTTCCTGGGTTTGCATATTCATCGACTGTAACGGCAATTCTTTATGTACTGCCTCTGATTGCCAAGATGCTCGGACGTGAGAGCGCATATAAAACAGTGGAGGCAAAGCTCGGCGAAGATTTTATAAAAAGAAGCAGACTTACAGAATTTACAGCGTGTAACGTAGTTGTTGAAGACGGCGAATATTTTGTAAACTTCAAGGGCAAAAAAGTTGGAAGTTCGGCGATACTTACTAACATGTTAGACTCAAGTGCGCTAATGATTACCGGCGAAGATGACGGAAACCTCTCGGAGGGTACTTTTGTAAATGTTATTCTTTTAGATAATTTTTAAAATTTACATAAACTTTATATAGTTTTGATAAACTTACTTCTAATTTTTTAATATAAGGGTTAACATGATGAAAAGATTTATAGTTGTTTTAATTGTTTTTTTAGGGCTTGTAAGAGCTGATGGTGATATGAAGAAAGCTGTTTTTGATCTGACAACATCTGATCTGACAACATTTGAAAATAGAATGATAAAGGCAGTTGCGTTTAACAATTCACACTACCAAACAACTTTTAAAGAGTTGGATATCATTGTTATAGTTCATGGCGGTGCGTATAAGTTTTTTGTCAAAGATATCTCAAAAACAAAATGCAAAGAGGATAAAAAACTCCAGGCAAAAGCAAAAGAGATACATGAGAGACTCGCATCGCTTGTAAAAACGTATAGTGTCAAATTTTTAATGTGCGGCGTTGGCATGAAAGCCAGGAATATAGCAAAAGAGAATGTTTTAGAGTTTGTAGAGGTTGTACCAAGCGCAATGGTAGGTCTTATCGATGCTCAAAATGACGGATATGCTTTTGTTCCAATAGATTAATGCCGTATTAAAATTTTATGCTAAAAAAAGCCCTGCTAATATTTCTGGTAATAATAGCCATATTAATATATATACTTCTCTCGTTTAGATATGCAATAGATAAGCAAAACGTCAGCTACATCTTAGATAAATTTGTATTGGCGTTAGAGTCTGAGATAAAAAACGAGAAGATGGATGCGCTTAAGATGGCAATATCACTCTCAAAAAACAGTGCTTTAGTCGATGCTTTGGAAAATGAGGATGAGGATCTTGGCTATAAGATTCTCTCTGGCATTACGCAAGAGATAAAAAACTACACTCAAAAAGATATTAAAGTTCAGATATTAACACATGATTACCATATCTTTGCAAGAAGCTGGGACGATATCTATACCGGTATGCCGCTTGAAGATTTCAGAAGCGACCTTCAATATTTTAGCTCTCACAACGCTCCACGCTCATCCATTGAAACAGGACGAATGTTGAGCATTAAAACCACCGTGCCTGTTTATAGAGATAAAACTCTTTTGGGATTTGTTGAGATTATAAGTTTTTTTGACTCCATAACAAGCTTTTTTAAAAAGATAGGTGTTGATCTTTATGTGCTTATGGATGATAAATATTATGATATAGCTGTTTTTATGCAAAACAATGAGACCGTTGATAGGTATATTATGGCAAATAGAAACTATAATTATAACAACATAGACCTTCTTAGAAAAATCGATTTTAAAGAACTTAAAGTAAATAGAGCAATCACTCTTGATGATAACTATGTATTTTGTGAAAATATAAAAAACGGCAACTCCGAGTCGATAGGACTCTTTGTGTTTGTGTTAACAAAGAGGTATCTTAAGTATTTCAAAGAGGAAAATGATGAAACCTCATTTTTTATCAACTTTACAAAAAAAGCTCTTTATGATGTTGTAAGAGATGAGCAAAATGATGTTAGGGTTAAAGAGTTTGAGGACATAAAGTCACTTATGACAATGAAAGACGAGATGCCTGTGAATATGCAAAACGAATATATAAAACTTGGGTATGAGAAGTTAAACGGATATACAAAAGAGGAGCTTATAGAGCTTGTTTTAGAGCAAAAAATCATAAAGAAAGTGGATGGAAAAATAAAATGAAGATTTTGTTGCTAGAAGATGAATTTTCACTAAGAATCAGCATAAAAGAGTTTTTGGAAGATATGGAGTATGAGGTGGATGATTATGCCGATGGAATGGACGCACATGATGCAATCTACTCAAAATCTTATGATTTACTCCTCTTGGATGTCAATGTCCCTTCAATGGATGGGTTTGAGCTTTTGCAAAGCATACGCAAAGAGGGGATTAAAATCCCTGCCATTTTTTTAACATCCATGACCGATGTGCAAAACCTAAACGAGGGGTATAAAAAGGGATGCTGTGACTATATTCGCAAGCCTTTTGATCTTCTAGAACTGGAACTTAGAATTAATCAGGCGGTAAAGAGTTTTTATCTTCAAAACGATGAACTTATCGTACTTGGCGAGGATGTATTTTACGACATGTTAAAAGGCAAGCTAAGCCATGGCAGCGAAGAGATTATTCTTAGAAAGATTGAAAAAGATATCCTTGAAGTACTTATTAAGAACAAAAACAGTGTTGTCTCCATGCAGATGTTTCAAGATGAAGTGTGGGGCGACTACGTAGAGCCATCGGCCATCCGCGTTCAGATAAACAACTTAAAACAAAAACTTCCCGACGCAATCATACAAAACAGAAGAGGTTTAGGATATATCATTGAGAGATAAAAGTTACGCTATAATTTACGCATACATATATACTGCCCTTGTCGCTGTAATCTTGCTTGCACCGCTGTTTATCTATACCTCATACATGAAAAAAGTACATGATATAAAAAATGAGTTAGAACTTAAAAACAGGGCACTTCTAATCATTAAACTTATGCAAGAGCATAATTCAGATGATGAATATTTTGAGTACCCAAGATTTAAAACATTCAAATCAGGCCTTTATGATATTAGGCAAAAAGATATTTTCTCACTTATAAAAGAGCCTATTAAATACTTTATAGAGGGTTATCAAGTAGAAGATAAGAGAGCTTATTATGTTATGACACTTCCGCAAGAGAGATATTTTGGTGCAAAGTATCTTGTGGTGGAAAATGAGCTCTCTTACTATGAAGTTTATGAGAAAGCATTGCTGATACTCCTCTCCATCGTAACGCTTATATTTTTACTGAGCATATTCTTTTTGGATAGATTCGCAAAACCCTTCAAAGAGGTAAATAAAAAGCTCGATGAATTTATCAAAGACTCTATTCATGAAATAAATACACCTCTTGCTATCATTTATGTCAATATTGACCTCTTTAGTAGAAAACAGGGAACAAATAAATATATGCAAAGGATTAAAGCTTCTGCAAAAGTGCTCTCTAACATCTACAACGACATGGAGTATCTTATCAAACATGACAAAATAGAGCATGAGAGAGAAAATATTGATATAAAGAAGTTTTTAGATGAGCGCATAGAGTATTTTGGTGAAGTTGCATGCATGAAAAATATAACAATACAAAGTGAGCTTCAAGAGGGTGTAAAGATAAGTATGAACCCAACACAGTTTCAACGAGTAGTTGATAACAATATATCAAACGCTATAAAGTACTCTTATGAACAAAATATTGTAGAAGTAAATATGAAGCTAAATGAAGAGGGTGAATGTCTGCTCTCATTTAAGGACTACGGCATAGGCATAGAAGATGTTGAGAAGATATTTGAAAGGTACTATAGAGAGAGCAGGCAAACCGGTGGTTTTGGTATAGGACTCAATATAGTCGGTTCTATTATTAAACAAGAAAATATCGAAGCAAGCGTAGAATCTCAGCTGAAAAAAGGGACCACTTTTACATACAAATTTCCAAAAAACCTCATTTCCATAAAGAATTAGCCACATCTTTAATATTTAAAATAGATTTTACATAAATTTTATACTTCACTGTTAAACTTGTCCTCGAAATTAAGAAAAAAGGAGTTTACGATGAAGAGAAGTTTGACTTTGTCACTGCTTTTAGGGATGAGTGTTTTTGCTGCTGATTATAGTAGTGTAATTGAGGTCCCTGACGCGGCGAAGATAATTCAAAAAGATTTACTGCCACCTCTTGGTGTAAATAAGATGCCAACAGAATGTATAACTACAGACTCAAAAGCCATCGCTAGAGGAGCATATATATTTCACAATTTAAACGGTGAAAATGCAAAAGGGAATGCTCCTGAGGGTTTGAGTAAAACAGTTGAAAATGGCAAGCCAAAACAGTATGGAAACTGTGTTGCATGTCACAATATAGAGGGTGCAGTAGGCGGGGGAAATATAGGACCTGACCTAACGAACTATACTGAGGTGTTTGTAAAAACAGGTGTTAGAGATGCACAGTATGTATATGCAAAAATTGCAGACCCAAGAGTTGATAATCCTCATACAGATATGACGGTAAATTTAACTACAAAACTCTTTAATGAAAAAGAGATATGTGAATTAGCTTCATATGTCTTATCAAAAAAATAAATAAAAGGATAAAAAGATGAAAAGAAGAGATTTTTTAAAGAACTTAAGCTTAAGTGCGGCAACTTTAGCAGTTATTCCAACTATGAGTTTTGCAGCAGATGAGAAACCAAAAGGCTCAAATGCGCTTGCATATAAAGATGCATTAGCGGCTATCACAGGGGGAAAGACTCCAGAACCATCTGAGAAAGTTTCACTTAAGGTGCCTGAAATTGCAGAAAATGGGGCTGTTGTTCCAGTAACAGTTGAGATAGATTATCCTATGACTGATAGTGATTATGTAAAAGCTATTCATATATTTGCTGCTAAAAATGGAAACTCTCGTTGTATCGATGCACATTTATCACCTGCAAATGGTAAAGCTATGTTATCAACTCGTGTAAAACTAGGCGAAACTCAAGAAGTAATAGCATTAGCAGAGTTAAGTAATGGAAATTTCCTTATCGCTTCACAAAGTGTTAAAGTAACAATCGGCGGATGCGGTTGATATAACCGTTTAATGAAATAGTAAAAAAATATAAAATAAAAAGGAAAATAAAATGTCAAATAGTAAAACATTAATTAAAATCAAGCCAAATACTTATAAAAATGGCGATGTGGTAAAAGTTAGTTTCATGGTTATGCACCCAATGGAGACTGGACTTAGAAAAGATAAAAAAACTGGTGAGGTAATACCTGCTGATTATATTAAAAGCGCGAAGTTTGAGTATAACGGTAAAGTGTTTACAACTATGAATATCTGGGAGACTCTATCTGTAAATCCTGTAATAACTACATACATGACAATAGATGGGGCAGGGAGTTTAAAAGTTACATTTACAGATAGCAAAGGTACTGTTGAAGAGAGCAGTGAAGAGATTAAACCAAAAGGATAAGTGATGAGAAAAGTACTACAAATAGCGTTGAGTGTTCTTGTTGCTTCATCATTAGCTTATGGTAGCGAACAATTTTCTATGAGTGACGCTGATAGAGCTTTATATGAGGAGTTATTAGACAATAACCCAGCAGATATGATGTTGGCTTCTGGTTCAGAACACTTAGATGCACTTGGAGGAACGGCAAGTTTAGCTAAGTATTTAGAGCAAAGTAAAGATTCTCTTGCATCTTATTTGGCAGGGTTTCCAAGATATATAGATAAGTACAAATCAGTTGTAAGTATAGATCAGATGCTGCAAGCATTTATGCATGACAGCGGCAAAAAGCCGTACGCACTTAAGAGTTCTGATATGTTTGACATCTCTTCTTACGTGAAGTCGATTGCGAATGAGCAGCCTATTAATATTGACATTAACGCAAATGAGCATATGAAAAAGGCTTACGCTCTTGGCAAAGAGGTGTTTAATACGAGAAGAGGCGGGAGAGGACTTTCATGCTACAACTGTCATAATCCTGGCGTTGTTGGAAGAATACTGAGAACACAGCCGCTACCGGATATATCGGCAAAAGGAAACGCTTCAGCCGCTACATGGCCTGCGTATAGAATGACTAAGTCAAATCTTGCAACTCTTCAAAAAAGATTTCAAGGTTGTATGGAAAATGCACTATTAGCTGTAATTCCACTTGGTTCAAAAGAGATGACGGCACTTGAAGTTTACTTCACTCACGAAGCAAAAGGTGCTCCAATAGCTATTCCGGGCTTAAAGAGATAAGGGAGATTAGATGGAAGTTTCAAGAAGAGATTTTATGCATATCTGTGCTATTTTTGGCATAGGTATGGCAACAATATCTAGTGCTGCACCAGGAGGTGCGGCGCAGATTTCATTAAAAGATATATTTAGTTTTAAAGATACTGGTAACTTTACACTGCTTCACATGTGTGATTTACATGCACATTTAAAACCACTGTTTTGGAGAGAGCCATCAACTCTGATTTCTGCTCCAAATTTAGTTGGAACACCTGGCTTTTTATGTGGTGATGCTTTTGCAAAACATTATGGGCTTGAGCCAAGTAGCTTAGATGCTTACTTTGATACTCATATAGATTTTGAAGCTTTGGCTAAGAAGTTTGGAAAAATGGGCGGAGTTGCTCATATTAAAACAGTTTTAGATCATGTTAGAAAAACAAGAGGAGCAGATAATGTTCTCTTCCTTGATTCTGGCGATACATGGCAAGGAACAGGAGTTGCACTAAAGAGTAATGGTGAAGCGATAGTTAAAGCACAAAACTATCTTGGTGTTGATGTAATGGTTGGGCACTGGGAATTTACTTATGGCAAGAAACGTGTAAAAGAGTTAATAGGGATGCTTGATGCAAAATTCATCTCTCAAAATATCATAGGCGATGACTCTTTTGCTGATGATTTTGAAGAGTTGATTTTTGAACCATACACGATAGAAGAGAGAGGTGGTGCTAAGATAGGTATTATCGGGCAGTCGTTTCCTTTTACATCGACTGCAAATCCTAAAGAGTTTACACAAGGATGGAGTTTTGGTCTGCGCTTAGAGTCTCTTCAAGAGTATGTTAATGAGCTAAAAGACGAGCACAAAGTTGATTGTGTAGTTCTTTTATCTCATGATGGTTTTAGTGTTGATCAAGAGGTAGCGAGAAAAGTTCAAGGGATTGATTTTATTCTTAGCGGACATACTCATGACCCTTCTCCAATGCCTATTGTTATTGATGGGACTGTTATTGTTATAGCTGGAAGTCATGGAAAATATATAGGACGTTTAGATATCGATGCAAAAGATGGCAAGGTTAATAACTATGAGTACAAGCTTATTCCTATTGCTTCAAACATCATTCCAGCTGATCCAGCGGGAGTAAAACTTGTAGATGAACTTTATGCTCCATATGCAGCAGAGATGAATGAAGTTTTAGGTAAAACTAAAAATATTCTCTATAAAAGAGATACTTTTTTCTCAACCTTTGATCAGCTCATAAATGATGCTATCTTAGATGAGATGAAGTGTGATATCTCTTTTACACCTGGTTATAGATGGGGAACAACTGTTTTAGCAGGTGAAAACATTTTAATGGATAACGTTTATGAGATGTGTGGAATAACATATCCAAATGTTTATACTTTTGAGCTAGAAGGCGATAAAATTGCTAAGTTACTAGAGGATATCGCAGATAATGTCTTTAATGAAAATCCACTCTATCAACAAGGTGGAGATATGAGCCGCTTAGGTGGGGCTACTTATGACATTACTGTTGGTAATCCAAATGGTAAGCGTATTACAAACCTTAAGATTGGTGGCAAAAATATTGATCTTAAGAAAATATATATCGTATCTTCATGGGGTGGAAACCTGCAAAATGCTGGTAGCAACCTTCAAAAAGCAAAGACTAGAGCAGTTTATGATGTCGTTAGAGACTACATAAAACGCAAAAAAGTCGTGGATGTTAGCAATAAAGGCAATGTAAAATTGGTTGATTTTGATTGTGGTTGCCCTCGCAAGGGCTCAAAGAGCTGCTGAAGCGGTTTTACTTTATCTGAGGAGATTAAATGAAATTAGTAAATCTTAGTATTGCGGCAGCTGCCGCGTGTTTATTTGCAACGTCGGCACACGCCCTTAAAACTGAAGACCGTGTTCTCAAAGGAAATTATCAAGTTGAGTATACCAAAGCACCGGGCGATGTAAATTCATTCACTGAAATGTTCACTGAGGGCGAGGTTTACGGACGTCTACGCTCAAACGCTTTTTTGTGGGAGTGGGACAACGAAAGCGCTGCTGTTCAAGATAATGATATGTGGGGCTTGGGCGGTAGCTTAGTGGCAAAAACAGGTTTTTATAATGGTTTTGGTGCAACAGTAGGTTTTTATGGAACGACCCAAGTTTTAGATGACAATACGATTCCAGGTAGTACAACCAATTTTGGTAAATCGGGGAAAGATACCTATCGTACACGCGGTAATGGAACAGAAGCTAATATTGGGGTATTTGCTGAAGCATTTTTAGAGTACAAAGCAGGTAAGACTGATGTAAAAGTGGGACGTCAAGGTATCGACAGTGTTATGCTCGCTACCAATGATACAAAAATGGTTCCAAACACGTTTGAAGCGGTAGTGATTGAAAACAAAGATATTCCTAACACGAAACTACGTGCTGGGTATATTATGTCTCAAAAACTTCGCGATCACCAAACATTTCACAGTTTAATTGCATTTGAGAAGTACAATAAAAATGATGATTCTGGTGCACACAAAGGGTTATCAACTAAAAATATTAATAGTGTAGGTGAAGATCTAAATCCTGAAATGCTTTTGGCAACGGTTGATAATACATCTATTCCTAATTTAAAGCTACATGGTGAATATGTTGGATTGGATGGTTTTGTGAACACTGCAATCCTCGAAGCAAATTACAAAATCGCCCTTGGGGATAAGTGGACATTGACACCGGGAATCCGTTATCTAAATCAAATGGATGACGGTGCGGGTGCTATTGGCGGTGCATCTTTGAATGGAAAGGCAGCAACAAATGTAAATGGAGGCAATCTGACTGCGCGTAACTCTTATAATAATTCTAATAGTGCTGACGGTAGTATCCTCATGGGTCGTTTGGTAGCAGCTAACGGCCCGCTAGAATTAATGGCAGGATATTCTAAAGTCTCTGATGATGCCGATATTATTGCTCCATGGCGTGGATTCCCAACGGGTGGATATACTCGTTCAATGGCGCAATTGAACTGGATTGCAAATACCAAGTCGTGGATGGTAAAAGCAGCGTATGATTTCGGAAAAGCAGGAGTGGTTCCTGGATTAAAAATCGCGGCTGACTATGTTGATATGAATTTCGATGATGCTAAAGTGGCTGCAAAATCTACCGATTTTACAGACCGTAACATTTTCCATGTCGATGCATGGCAAACATTTAAAGCGGTACCGAATACCGAGTTTAAAGTGCGTTTCGCAACCATTGATGCTAAGCCTTCAGCTGGCACTGTAGTAGACAATAACTCATACAACGAATATCGTTTTGAGATAAACTACCTCTTTTAAGACAGGCTAAACTCCTTGCCACCTAATTTTCTCTCCTGTTTTTTAGGTGGCAGAGATAGCTTACATGTAAGGATGGTTATTTAAATGAAAAAAGTTATTGTATCTCTTGTTTTTTGTGTTAGTTTGCTTTTTTCTGCAGAGTTTTATACTTATGAAGAAGCGTTAGAGATACAAAAAACAAGTTCCAAAATCATAATGATTGATGTTGTTAGAGATAATTGCAGATACTGCATTTTAATGGACAAACTCTTAGAAGATAGAGAGTTTAGCAGTTGGATTGCTGAACGTTTTATTCCTGTAAAAATTAACATGAAACATGACAAAATAGATCTTAAATTAGATGTAAAAATGACTCCTACTTTTTATTTTTTGGACAAAAACCAAAAAATTTTAAAGATAATACCAGGCTCTTGGAGTAAAGAAGATTTTAAAGATCTAACTAAAAATATCAAAGGGGAGTAACATGAAACTTTATGCTCTTCTATTTTTGATGTTTAGCCTCCTTTTGCATGCAGATACTGTTTTTGCACAACCAGAGCCTAGCATCACTGAACCTAGACAAATTATCTTTTCTATAAAAAGTGCAAATGATGAAGAGATAAATCATGTTTTAAGTAGTGCAAACAATGTACTGAAATTTTATGGACCTGAAAATGTTCAGATGAGAATAGTTGCCTATTACCACGGGATAAAAGCTCTTTTAAAAACCAATAAAGATATTGCTCTTAGAGTAAAAGCTCTTATGCTTCTTGATGTTGAGTTTTATGCATGTGGCAATACAATGAGAACCAAAAATATCAAAAAAGAAGAACTTCTTGAAGATACACTAATAGTTACTGCTGGAATCGTAGAGGTTACAGAGCGAGTAAAAGAGGGATGGATATATATCGTTCCATAATAGATAAATAAAGGCTTAGAGATGAAAAAAATATATGTTTTTATAGTGGCGATTTTAATGGCGTCAATAGTGAGTGCAAGTGGTGATTTACACCTTTTTGAAGTTGAAAATAAAAATGGTGCAATTACACCGCAAAAAATCGAAGAAGCGTTTGTAAAAGATGGGTTTGGCATAGCAGTAAATAGCGATATGATAAAGCCCTTTATGATTCAGTTTAAAGAGACAAAGTTCAAAATTTTTACTCTTATGACAATATATCATGAGCAGACATCTTTTGATCTTGTAAAAAAATATCCAGTTGCTGGAGTATTTACTCCACTTGGTGTTGGAATATATCAAGATAAAGCAGAAAACACGCTACATGTAAGTGTTTTAACATCAGCTTCTCTTAGTAAAATAATGGGTATTGAAGATGAACTCATCAAAAAACTTGAGAGTCAAGTTCTTGCAACTCTTAAAAAAGTTCTTCCAAATGCAAAGTATAAACTTAGCCAAGAGCCGCTCTCTGAGAGCAGAGAACTTATTACGAAATATGAGTTAGAGGTAGATGGTGATGATGCAAAAACTGCTAAAGAGAATGTTCTCTTAGGTCTTGATAATGGGCTTAGTCTCTATGGCTTTATAGTCGCTGGTAAGTTAGATTTAAACAAGCACATGAAAGATTCGCCTTATGATTTTTATGATGGCTACTCAATCTGCAAACTCCCTGTAATCTATACAGTTGCGTTGACAAAACCTGAAGCAGCGGCTTTTGCTCCATGTACTTTGGCTATCTATAAGAAAAAAGATGAGAACAAGATTGTTCTAGAGTACCCATCAGTTTATAACTGGATAAGTAGCGCTCTTGTAAACGATAGTGAAGGGGTTGATGTACTGCTTAAAGCTCAAGAACAGTTTGAAAGTATATTGGCAGAGGTAGTAGAATAAACTTTGATTACACTTCAATATATGGGGCTCACATGGAGCCCTTAAAGAGATTAAGCAAGAGAACAATAGTATTCCACCTAATGATGAAAAAGGCTAAAAAATGACAGTTGGAAAAAAAATTACTATTCTTATTATTACTATATCTTTTGTTCTTCTTCTAGGTAGTTTTTTTGTTTTAAACTACTTTAAATCACAAATCGTAGATAAAACTTATGTAACAATAGAAAAAACTCTTGCTTCAAAGATAGAAGATAGAATGGGGGCAAAGTTTGACGTCGGTGTTACAAATGCACTAGCTATTGCAAACGACTCAAATATAGCAGATGCACTTCTGCAAAATGACAGAGAAGGGGCGATTGCCTCGGTAAATGCAATTGCTCAGAAGTATAAAAATGAGACAAATTTTAAAAATATCAAGATTCATATCCACGACAAGGATGTCAAGTCGTTTCTTCGAGCTTGGAAACCTGAAAAATATGGAGATGACCTGAAGAGTTTTCGTCACACTATTAACAAGGTAAAAGCAGAAAAAAAAGCACTCTACGCCATAGAGGTTGGGCAGGCTGGACTTACTATTAGAGGAGTTGCACCGATTATAAAGAGTGGAGAGTATGTCGGCTCACTGGAGTTTATGCAGGGATTTGAGTCGGTTGTGAAACAGTTTCACAAAGAGAGTGAAAATCTTTTGGTATTGATGGATAAAAAATTAGTACATCTTGCAAAACTAGCAGATACAAGCAAAAGTGTCTCAGACTATATCTTGAGTCAAAAGACGGTAGATGTAAAGTTTTTTGAAGGTGCAAAAAAGATAGACATGCAAGCACTTTTGGCACATGGGTATGCACTTGATGAGAACTATTTTTACACATTTAACAAGATAGAGGATTTTGAAGGCAACCCCATAGGACTCTATCTCTTAGGCGCAAATAGAAGCGATGTTGATGCGACCATCAACCAAGCAAGCAGTATGATCAATAGCGCCCTGATACTTATTCTTCTTTTGATAGTTGTCCTTAGCGTTGCGATTTTAGCAGCTATTAAAAAAGTTATACTCTCCCCGCTTGAGCAGTTTGAAAAGGGACTTCTTGAATTTTTTAGATACTTAAACAAAGAGAGCTCCCATGCAAAACCAATCGGCATCCAAGGCGATGATGAGATTGCAAAGATGGCAAAAATTGTCGATGAAAATATCCTCAAAACAGAGAAAAATATTGAGAGCGATAAGATGATGATCAATGGAGTGAAGCGAGTCGTGGTCGCTATAGATAAAGGAGAACTTAACCAAAACGTTGAGTGCACCACAAATAACGAAGCGCTTGAGGAGTTAAAGACAAATATAAATAGAATGCTCCTATCACTTCAGCAAAATATCTGTGGAGACTTAAATGAATTAGTGGCCACCATGAGCACCTATGAGAAGTCTGATTTTACGGCAAGGCTATCAGGAGACAATGGAAAAGTAGCGCAAGCGCTCAATAGTGTCGGCGATACGATTACGCAAATGTTGCGCGAGTCAAGCAAAAATGCAAACCAACTCTCGGAGAAGTCACTCGTGCTAAAAGGTAAGATGCAGTTTTTAAATAATGAATCTGTAAAACAGGCACAAAGGCTTCAAGAACTAACGCGTGTAATGGAGACGACAAACAGTGCGATTATTGTGGTGTCGGAGAAGACAAAACAGGTTGCCGCACAATCTTCTGATATTAAACACGTTGTCGGTGTTATATCAGACATCGCAGACCAGACAAATCTTCTTGCCCTCAACGCTGCCATAGAAGCAGCTCGTGCGGGTGAGCATGGAAGAGGTTTTGCCGTTGTCGCTGATGAGGTGCGTAAACTTGCAGAGAACACTCAAAAAAGCCTTCATGAGATAAATGTCAGTATAGAGACACTATCTAAATCAGTTCTTGAGATTGGTGAAGATATGCAAGCAAGAGTGAGTGATATTAATGATGCAACTGATGCAATTGTCGAGATAGATAAGACTACTTCAAGCAATGCACGTTATGTAAATGAGATAGAGGCGATTGCCATAGAGCTTGATGAGATGTCGCAAAAAACACTCAAAGAGGTAAACTCTAAAAAGTTCTAAGGCTTTAGTCAAAAAGCGTTTTCTCAAGCGCTTTTAGTTTGTAGCTTCTTCTGTGAATATCGCAGTAACCATGTTTTTTTATAAGCTCTATATGTAGAGCAGTACCATACCCCTTGTGCTTTTCAAACTGGTACTCGGGGTATTTTTGTGCATCTTTTATGATGTTTCTGTCATGTGTCACTTTTGCTAGTATTGAAGCGGCGCTCACCTCAGGAACTTTTCCATCCGCTTTTATCATGGTAGGAAGTCCGTTTATTCCAAAATTTGAATTTCCATCAAAGAGATACTCACTGCATTTTAGAGTATTCATAATTTCCAAAAGAGCATTCTTCATGCAAAAAGAAAGTCCGTTAACATCAATTTCATTTGCAGAAAATTTTACTATATGATAGAGAGAGTTTTTAGTGATACTCTCATAGAGCGACTCCCTCTTTTTTTCACTCAGCTTTTTAGAGTCCTGTAGCCCATCTACGCATGATGTCAAAATACACCCTGCAACAACCAGATCGCCTGCAATGGGACCGCGACCTGCTTCATCTATTCCACACAATTTTCCTACTCTGTCCATCTAATCTCCTATTGCCCAAATATCAAACGGAATCATCTCTACACGTGACAGCGGATGGCTCATGCTTCCCTCCGTGCTCATAGTGATTGCCGTCACTTTTTTAATCTGATAAGTAAACAAAAATGCCTCTATGGCTTCCATCTTTTTAAAGAGCGTTCTCTCATCCGCAAAAGGTATCCCTAAAATTACCTCGTCACTTTGCGGCAGATAAAAATCAATCCCGTCATCATAAAAACACTCTCTGTCTGATTTTAAAAGTTCTAAATATATCATATTTTCAAAAAGTTTACTGAAATTTTTATCTATAGTCAGGGCAGATTTTAGAGAGATGTCGCAGAGATAGATTTTTCTGATGGCTTTTGGGTGATTAACTTTTTGGAGCTGATGGACATACCCTTTTGAACTTAAGCTGTCAAATGAGATATATAGTTTGTCTTTAGATATTTTTTTCGTATGCTTGAGTCTCTCATATATAGAGTATGGAGATACCTTTTGCGCCATCATTTTTGTACAAAATATCAAAATATCCAGCTCCATGGCACTCAGCGTGTTTCTCAATGTTTTTTGAAGATAGACAACTCTTTCGTCGCTGTTAATCTTATGCATAGAGGGAAATCCGCCAAGTTTAAAAAAATGGTTCAGCGCGGTTGAGTCGTATTTGTGTTCGTAAGCCAAAAACTCCTCGTAATCAAGCGGATATAGTTTTACGCTCGTTAAAAAATTTATCTCATGGCGAACTTCGCTGCAAATTATTAGCTGAGGCACATTTACAATTTGAATATCCTCTATATAGTTGTCTAGAACAAGTGTGTTTATCTTATATTTATTGCAAAATGGCGAAAGAGTTTTGTTAAGCTCTTCTATATCAATACGAAGATCTCTGCAATCAATATACATGTAACTATTTTTTTTAAGTCCCAAAAGATGGTTTTTTACCAGTTTTGTTTTTCCGCTTTGCGATATCCCATTTATTTGGTAGCTTAAATCATCCAAAAATAGTTTTCTGAAGTGAAATTTATCTATAGTGATATCGGTTTTATATAATTCTTCAAGTAAAATTTCCATACAGCAATTCTATCACTTCCTTGCTTAAAGGAAATAAATTTATACGAAATTCAAATTTTAGCCCATATATTCTTGAATAATGAAGATAGTTTGGATACAATTCCGCTCCCTTAATATAGTTAGGCTAGACCTGACGAGTTCTTTAGAAGGAAAAACATGGAAAAAATTCGTTTAAAATTGAAAGCTTATGATCATCGTGTACTTGATAGATCTGTAGC
This sequence comes from Sulfurimonas sp., assembly GCA_030654155.1. Classification (GTDB taxonomy): domain Bacteria; phylum Campylobacterota; class Campylobacteria; order Campylobacterales; family Sulfurimonadaceae; genus Sulfurimonas. Next base: position 15,199 of record JAURYA010000121.1, read on the forward strand.
GTCAATAGTTGAGGCTGTCAAGCGTACAGGCGCGGTAATTCGTGGCCCGATACCTTTACCAACAAAGATTCGTAAATATACTGTTTTGAAATCTCCACACGTAAACAAAAGTTCACGTGAGCAGTTCGAAATTCGTATGCACGCTAGAGTAATTGATATCGTTTCTGCAACGCCAGAAACAGTAGATGCTCTAATGAAACTAGATCTTGCACCGGAAGTGGACGTAGAAGTTCGCTCTATGGATAAGTAGGAGGTCATCATGGAATATATTGTTGAAAAAATCGGCATGAGCCGTACTATCACTGTTCCTAGTAAGCCTGTTACTCTTTTAAGAGTTCTTGATGCTAGAGTATGTGAAGTTAATGAAGAAACTGCAATTGTTGCGTACAAAAGCGGTAAAAAAATGAATAAGTCAATTGAAGGTCAGCAAAAGAAATATAGCCTTTCATCTGAGTTTAACCGTTTTGTTACTATTGAAGTAGCAAACACTGAAGCTGGTGATTTAGATTTAACGCCTTTAGCAGAAGCTAAAGTTGTAAAATCTACATTTACTACTAAAGGTCGTGGTTTTACCGGAGCAATGAAGCGCTGGAATTTTTCTGGTGGTCCTGCTGCACATGGTCATAGATTTGGCCGTAGAACAGGTTCTATCGGTAATGCAGAGTGGCCAGGTCGTGTTATGAAGGGCAAGAAAATGCCTGGACAATATGGAAATACACAAAATAGTGTTAAGAACGAGATCATCTCTTTTGATGCTGAAAACAAAATCATTGCGGTTGTTGGTTCAGTTTCTGGAGCTAATGGTTCTTTGGGTCGTGTAAAGGTAGCTAGATAATGAGAGCAATAGTTCTAAATGAAAAAATGGAAAAAGCTTCTGAGTTAGCTTTGCCGGAAAGTTTTTCCGGGATTAATCCTCACAACCTATACCTGTACGTAAAGTCTGCACAAGCAGCTATGAGAGCTAATAGTGCATCAGCTTTAACACGTGCAGAGGTTAGAGGCGGCGGTAAGAAGCCATGGGCTCAAAAAGGCGGCGGGCGTGCTCGTGCCGGTTCACGTCGTTCACCGATATTTGTTGGCGGTGGAAAAGCGTTTGGTCCTAAAAACAACCGTAACTATGATCTTAAAGTAAATAAAAAGCAAAAAAAACTTGCTCTTAACTTCGCTTTAAATGAACATGCACAAAACGGCAGTCTGTTTATCGTTGACAGCATTGAAATCGCATCTGGAAAAACAAGAGATGCTGCGGCAATGTTTAAATCGTTAAACCAAAGAGATACTCTTTTTGTAAAAACTGTTTTAGATGAACAAACTTATTTAGCATTTGAAAATATTTCAAGCACGTATGTAATTGAAGAGAATGAATTAAATGCTTATTTAGCTGCTAATTATCGTTCACTTGTGATCGAAAAAGCGGTATGGGAAAATCTTGTAGGAGAGGCTAAATAAATGGCAGATATTACAGATATTAAATCTATACTCTATACAGAGAAGACACTTGGTATGCAAGAAGATGGAATCATCGTTGTTCAAACGTCTCCTCGTATGAGTAAAACTGGTCTTAAAGAGGTTTTTCGTGAGTATTTCGGAATTATTCCAACAAGAATTAACTCACTTAATCAAAGCGGAAAAATAAAAAGATTCCGTGGTGTACAGGGTAAACAAAACGACTTTAAAAAGTTTTATGTTAAGTTACCTGAGGGTGCACAAATAGAAAGTTTGGCGGTTTAACATGGCAATTAAAACTTATAGACCGGTAACTCCGTCTCGTCGTTTTTATACTAATGTTGACAGTGGTGATATCACTTCAAAAGCGTCTGTACGTTCATTATTGATTAAACTTCCTGCTCACGCTGGACGTAACAATAACGGTCGTATTACATCTCGTCATAAAGAAGCTGGTGCTAAAAAACTTTACCGTATTATTGATTTTAAAAGAAATAAATTCGGTATACCTGGTGTAGTTAGCACAGTTGAGTATGATCCATACCGTAACTGTCGTATAGCATTAGTTACATATGCAGATGGCGATAAAAGATATATTCTTTTACCAAAAAATTTAAATGTAGGCGACGCAGTTATGTCTGCTGAATCTGGCATTGATATTAAGCCTGGTAATGCAATGAAACTTATGAATATACCTGTTGGTACATCAGTTCACAATATTGAGCTAAAAGTTGGCAAAGGCGGACAAATGGTTCGTTCAGCTGGAACTTCTGCTCAAATTATGGGTCGTGATGGCAAGTATGTTTCACTTCGTATGCCATCTTCTGAAATGCGTTTGGTACTAGGTGAGTGTATGGCCACTGTAGGAACTGTTGGAAACGAAGAGTATATCAACATCGTTATCGCAAAAGCAGGTCGTAGTCGTCATATGGGTATTCGTCCTCAAACTCGTGGTTCTGCGATGAACCCAATAGATCACCCGCATGGTGGTGGTGAAGGTAAAACGAATTCAGGTCGTCACCCAGTTACTCCGTGGGGTAAACCAACGAAGGGTTCAAAAACTCGTCGTAAAAAAGCAAGTGATAAACTTATTATTACTCGCCGTAAATCTAATCCGAAGAGGTAGTTAAATGGCAAGAAGTGTAAAAAAAGGTCCATTTGTTGATGATCATTTAATGAAAAAAGTAGTAGCAGCCAAAGCAGAAGGAAATAAAAAACCTATCAAAACTTGGTCTCGTAGAAGTATGGTTCTACCTGATATGGTTGGCTTAACTATGAATGTTCATAATGGACGTCAATTTGTACCTGTATACGTAACAGAGAATCACATTGGTTATAAACTAGGTGAATTCGCACCAACTCGTACATTCAAGGGCCATAAGGGCTCTGTACAGAAGAAAGGTTAATCATGGCTAGAGCATTATTGAAATTTATCCGTGTTTCACCGATGAAATCTCGTCTTATTGCAAGAGAGATTCAAGGTATGAACGCTGAAGCAGCATTAGCAGCTTTAGAGTTTACACCAAACAAAGCAGCAAAAATTATTGCTAAAGTAGTTGCGTCAGCAGTTGCAAACAGCGGTAACGAAGCTAGCGATTGTATAGTAACATCATGCCGTGTTGATAATGGTCCAGTGCTAAAGAGATTTCGTCCGAGAGCTCGTGGTATGGCATCTGGTATTAGAAAACCGACAGCGCATATTTTAGTAGAAGTAGAGGGTAAATAATATGGGTCAAAAAGTTAATCCTATTGGTTTACGTCTTGGTATCAACCGCAATTGGGAGAGCCGTTGGTTCCCTAATTTTAAGACTGCAGCAGCATACTTAGGCGAAGATCACAAGATTCGTACATATTTGAAAAAAGAACTTTACTATGCGGGTGTTTCTAACATTATCATAGAAAGAACAGCTAAAAGACTTCGTGTAACTATTATTGCTGCACGCCCTGGTATCATTATCGGTAAAAAGGGTTCAGACATTGAGAAACTAAAAGACACTCTTCAAGCTCTTGTAGGTAAACCTATATCAGTAAACATTAAAGAAGAGAAAAAAGCTCAAATTTCTTCGCAACTTGTTGCAGAAAATGTTGCTACTCAATTAGAGCGTCGCGTTGCTTTTAGACGTGCGATGAAAAAAGTTATGCAAAATGCACAAAGAGGCGGAGCTAAAGGTATTAAAGTATCTGTAAGCGGTCGTCTTGGCGGAGCAGAAATGGCTCGTACTGAGTGGTATTTAGAGGGACGTGTTCCTTTACATACTCTTCGTGCAAAAATAGATTATGGATTTGCTGAAGCACACACTACATACGGTTGTATCGGTGTGAAAGTATGGATATTTAAAGGTGAAGTTCTCACTAAGGGTATTCCGGCTGAAGTAAAAGAAGAAAAACAAGAGACACGTCGTCCGAAGCGTGCTCCTAAACGCGAAAATAGCGGAAAGGCTGAATAATCATGTTGATGCCTAAGAGAACTAAATATCGTAAAATGATGAAAGGTCGTAACCGTGGTTACGCTCGTTCGGGTTATACATTAGCATTTGGTGATATTGCCCTAAAAGCAGTTGAAGCAGGTCGTATTAACTCTCGTCAGATTGAGTCAGCTCGTATTTCAGCTACTCGTCACATAAAAAGAAATGGTAAGATTTGGATTCGTGTATTCCCAGCTAAACCGTTAACTGCAAAACCTCTTGAGACTCGTATGGGTAAAGGTAAGGGTTCAGTTGATCAATGGGTTATGAATATTAAACCAGGTCGTATAATTTTTGAAATGGCCGGTGTTCCGGAAGAGCTAGCTCGTGAAGCATTAACTCTTGCTCTACACAAGCTGCCTTTCAAAACAAAAATAATTACTGCGGAGATGAGCAATGAAATATTCTGATTTAGCAGATAAAAACGTAGCAGAGCTTCAGGCAATGCTAAAAGAGAAAAAGACTCAACTCTTTACTCTAAAAATTAAAAAACAGATGATGCAACTACAAAACACTAGCGAACTTCGTATCGCTAAAAAAGATGTTGCTAGAATCAGCACTGCACTCAGTGCAGCGAAATAGGGGCCGGCAATGACACATAAACGTGAAATTCAAGGTAATGTAGTTAAAATTTCAGGCGATAAGACAGCAAGTGTTGTTGTTGAGCGTCGTGTAATGCACCCTCGTTACCATAAAGTTGTAAAGCGCTTCAAAAAGTACTTGGTACATGATGAGCGTAATGAGTTAAAAGTTGGTGATCAGGTTATCGCAATCGAATGTCGCCCACTTTCTAAGACTAAATCATATAGACTTAAAACAGTAATACTAGGAGCAGAATAATGATCCAAGGTTTTACTCGTCTAAATGTAGCTGATAATACAGGTGCAAAAGAGATTATGTGTATTAAGGTACTTGGCGGTTCTAAGCGTCGTTATGCAAGAGTGGGTGATGTTATCATCGCTTCTGTAAAAAAAGCGACTCCGACTGCTAAAGTTAAAAAAGGTAAAGTTGTAAAAGCTGTTGTAGTTAGAACTGCTAAAGAGATTCACCGTGAAAACGGTTCTCTTATCCGTTTTGATGACAATGCAGCTGTTATACTTGATGACAAGAGAGAGCCGGTAGGCACTCGTATTTTCGGACCAATAGCTCGTGAAGTACGTTACGGTGGTTTTATGAAAATCGTATCTCTTGCGCCGGAGGTTGTTTAATGGCAAAGTTTAAATTCAAAAAAGGCGATACTGTAGAAATTATCGCTGGAGATGACCGTGGAACTAAGGCAACTGTATTAGCAGTTATGCCAAAGAAAAACAAGGTAATCGTAGAGGGTTGTAAAATAGCTAAAAAAGCTATCAAACCAACTGAAGATAACACTAAAGGCGGACATATCAATAAAGAGATGCCAATAGATATTTCAAATGTTCGTAAAGTGGAGGCATAAGTAATGGCTCGTTTAAAAGAAAAATATTTAGGTTTAAAATCTGAATTACAAGCAGACTTAGGAATTAAAAACCCTATGCAAACTCCTTCATTAGATAAGGTAATTATCTCTGTTGGTGCTGGTTTTGCAATGAAAGATAATAAACTTATCCAAAACATTGAAGACACTATTACTACAATTGCCGGTCAAAAAGCAACTACTGTAATAGCTAAGAAATCAGTTGCTGGTTTTAAAGTTCGTGAAGGTATGCCGGTTGGTATTCGTGTAACGCTTCGTGGTGAAAAGATGTACAACTTCTTTGATCGTCTTGTTTCTGTTGCTCTTCCTCGTGTGAAAGACTTCCGCGGGGTTCCTAGAAATGGTTTTGATGGTCATGGTAACTACAACTTTGGACTACAAGAACAGTTGATTTTTCCAGAAATCAATTATGATTCTATCATGCAAATTCATGGTATGAATATCACAGTTGTAACAACTGCTGATTCAGACAAGGCAGGATTTGCTCTTTTAGAAAAAATGGGCATGCCTTTTAGTAAAGGAAGCAACTAATGGCTAAGAAATCGATGATTGCTAAAGCAGCAAGAGAACCGAAGTTTAAAGTTCGTGGTTACACAAGATGTCAGATTTGTGGTCGTCCACACTCTGTAATTCGTGACTTCGGTATCTGTCGTGTATGTTTTAGAAAAATGGCAAATGAGGGATTAATCCCAGGCGTTAGAAAGTCTTCTTGGTAATATAACGGGGATGAGCAAAAGCCCATCCACCTACGCTAACGCTAAGTTTCCCTCGGCGGGAGACCCGACACACTAGTGTGTCTTTGTTAGTGTTATCATAAAGAAACTGCTAAAAGCAAGCAAAGGAAAAAAATGATAAATGATTTAGTATCGGACGCGTTAACTCGTATTCGTAATGCTGGTATGAGAAGATTAGATGTTACTACTCTTGTTCACTCTAAGAGTGTTGAAGCGTTGGCAAACATATTAGTTGAAAAAGGTTATATTGAGAGCTCTAACGTTGTTGAAGACGGCGTTAAAAAGACTATCAATGTTGTATTGAAATACAGTGATAACGGTAAGTGTGTTATTAATGAAATGAAGAGAGTATCTAAACCTGGCCGTCGTGTTTACAAAGGCAAAGAAGAGATCAAACGTTTCAAAAATGGTTATGGAACTATTATTGTTAGTACATCACATGGCGTTCTACCAAATGACAAGGCTTATGCTCTTGGTGTTGGTGGCGAAGTTATGTGTACGATTTGGTAGGAAGGAAATAACATGTCAAGAATTGGTAAATTACCTGTAGAATTTGCATCTGATATCAAAGTCAGTGTAGATGGAAATGTTATAACTTTTGCTAAGGGCAAAAATAGTGTTGATTTAGATACGAAAGGGAATGTTGGTTTCAATTTAGACGGCAATATTTTAACTTTCGCAACTTTGTCAGATTCTCGTGCACATAGAGCTTTCTGGGGAACATATCGCGCATTGGCTCAAAACGTAGTTATCGGTTTAACAACTGGTTATACTAAAGCTTTAGAGATTAATGGTGTTGGTTATCGTGCTGCAGTTAACGGAAGTGTACTTAACTTACAACTTGGATATTCACATGATATCAACTATGAATTACCAGAAGGTATTGAAGCAGTTGTAGAGAAGAATGTTATAACTCTTAAAAGCCATGACAAGCAATCGCTTGGACAAAGTGCTGCTGAGATTAGATCATTCCGTCCACCAGAGCCTTACAAGGGTAAAGGTGTTAAATACGTTGAAGAGCATATCGTGCGTAAAGCCGGTAAAACTTCTAAGAAATAAGGGGGAGTATAAATGAATGCAAAAGTATTAAAAAGCAAAATAGCTAATCGCTTAAAGCGTAAGCGTCGTATTCGTGCAAAAATATCTGGTTGTGCTTCACTTCCTCGTGTTTCTGTATTTCGTTCAAATCGTTATTTGAGTGTTCAAGCTATTGATGATGTAACAGCTACAACGTTGGCTGCTGTTAATTCAAAAGTAACAGGTCATAAAGCAAACAAAGAAGGTGCAGCTGCACTTGGTGAAGCATTCGCTGCTACACTGAAAAAAGCTAACATTTCTGAGATTGTATTTGATCGTAATGGTTACCAATACCACGGTGTAATAGCTGCATTTGGTGACGCACTTCGTGCAAACGAAATTAAGTTCTAGGGGTTAAAATGGAAATCAATAGAGAAGATTTTGAAGAATCAATTGTAAATATTGGTCGTGTAACTAAAGTTGTAAAAGGCGGAAGAAGATTTCGTTTTACAGCATTAATAGTAGTTGGTGATAAAAAAGGTACTATCGGTTTTGGTACTGGAAAAGCGAAAGAAGTTCCAGACGCAATCAAAAAAGCCGTAGATAATGCGTTTAAAAACCTAAGCAAAGTTAGTATCAGAGGTACTACAATTGCACATGATGTTGAGCACAAATACAACGCAAGTCGTATTCTTTTAAAACCGGCATCAGAGGGTACAGGGGTAATCGCGGGTGGTGCTACTCGTCCTGTTCTTGAACTTGCAGGTATTAAAGATGTACTTACAAAGTCAATTGGTTCGAACAATCCAGCTACACTAGTGCGCGCTACCGTTGAAGCACTAGGTCGCTTAAAAGGATAGATGATGGGTATTGAAAATTTAACGCCTGCTGAAGGTTCTACGGCAAATCGTAAAAGAGTTGGACGTGGATGCGGTTCTGGAATGGGTAAGACTTCTACACGTGGTGGAAAAGGTCAGACTGCTCGTTCTGGTAGCTCAAGAAAAAGAAACTTTGAAGGTGGACAAACTCCACTTGCAAGAAGATTACCTAAAATTGGATTTACTTCTCGTGTTGTAAAGCCATATGTAATCAACGTAGATAAAATAAAAGTAGTTGCAGAGTTAAGTGAAATCACAGTTGAGAGTATCCGTGGTGTTCATAAAATTGCTGCTTCAGTAACGAAAGTTAAATTAGTTGGTGCTTCTGCTAAAGATTTAGCATCAAAAATTAAAGACGACAACGTTACTACTACAGGTAAATAGCCGTGAATAAAAATCTAGTTAATAAGATATTTATTACTATCGGTTTTTTATTTATTTATCGCCTACTGGCATACGTGCCGGTACCAGGCGTTGACGCTGCTGTTATAGCTTCATTCTTCGATTCTCACCAATCAGACGCACTAGGTTTATTTAATATGTTTAGTGGTAATGCTGTTGAGAGAATGTCAATCATAGCTCTTGGAATTATGCCTTACATCACTGCTTCAATTATTATGGAGCTTTTAGCTGCTACATTTGCTCCGCTTGGACAGATGAAAAAAGAGCGTGACGGAATGGTAAAGTATATGCAAATTATTCGCTATGCGACAATTGTAATTACAATAATTCAAGCAGTAGGTATAAGTGTTGGACTGCAAAGTTTAACAGGACCTAATGGTAACAGCGCAATACTAGTTGATCTAAATACATTTATCATGCTTTCTGCTATATCTATGTTAGCTGGAACAATGCTCTTAATGTGGATAGGTGAACAGATTACTCAAAATGGTATTGGTAACGGTATATCTTTGATTATTTTTGCCGGAATTGTCTCGGCTATTCCAAGTGCAATCGGTCAAATGATTACAATGGTAAATACGGGTGCCATGAGCTTCTTAACTGTAATTGCAATTCTTGCTCTTGTTTTTGGAACAGTTGCTGTAATTATTTATGTTGAGCTTGGTGAGCGCCGTGTACCTGTTACATATGCTAAAAAAGTTATCATGCAAAATCAAAATAAAAGAGTTATGAACTATATTCCTATTAAAGTTAACTTGGCGGGTGTTATTCCAGTTATCTTTGCTAGTGCGATATTAATGTTTCCTATGACTGTTTTATCTAGCAGTAGCAACCCTACTATTATTGCAATTGCAGATTATCTAAACCCAAATAGTTATTTCTTTAACTTTTTGACATTTATTTTTGTTGTTTTCTTTGCATTCTTTTATGCATCAATTACTTTTAATTCAAAAGATATTTCAGAAAATTTAAAAAAGCAGGGTGGATTTATTCCAGGTATCCGTACCGGAAATGCTACTGCTGAGTTTTTAAATACTACTGCCAGTAATCTAACGTTTACCGGTGCTCTTTATCTTGGATTAGTTGCTACTCTGCCATTTATGATTATCAAGGGGATGGGTGTTCCATTTTTCTTTGGCGGTACTGCAGTCTTAATTGTTGTTCAAGTTGCACTTGATACGATGAGAAAAATTGAGGCTCAAATTTACACTAGTAAATATGAGACGCTAAGTGCTGTTGGTCTATAAATAATGGCCATTGCGCTGAGACAACCTCAAGAGATTGAGAAACTTCGTGCTGCCAACAAAATTGTTGGCGGTGCACTAGAACTGCTAAAACAAAATACAAAAGTAGGGATTTCTTTAAAAGAACTTGATGCTATTGCAGAGGATTATATTCTCTCAAATGGCGCTAAACCATCTTTTAAAGGTCTTTACGGCTTTCCAAATTCTGTCTGCACCTCTCTTAACCAAGTTATTATTCACGGTATTCCAACTGATTATAAACTCCAAGAGGGCGATATTATCGGTTATGATATAGGAACAGAACTTAATGGATGGTTTGGTGATGCGGCAATTACAGTGCCTGTAGGCAAAGTAACTGCTAAAGATGAAGAACTTATCGCATGCGCTAAAGATTCTCTTTATGAAGCAATCGACTCTATAAAAGTCGGTATGAGATTTAAAGAGCTATCTGCCGTTTTAGAAAAATCAATTCGCTCAAGAGGCTTTGTGCCGCTTCACAGCTTTTGCGGACATGGTATTGGTAAAAAGCCTCATGAAGAGCCTGAGATACCAAATTACCTAGACGGGAAAGATGCAAAAGCAGGTCCAAAGATAAAAAACGGAATGGTTTTTTGTTTAGAGCCGATGATTTGTCAAAAGGATTCGAAACCGCTTATTTTAGAAAACAAGTGGGATGTTGTTAGTGCCGATGGTTTACGCGGCTCACACTACGAGCATACTGTTGCAATTGTCAATGGTAAAGCTGAAATTTTATCTCTGGCTTGAGAAAAAAAGGATTAAAATGGCTAAATCAGATGTTATCGAAGTTGATGGCAAGATTATAGAGGCTTTGCCAAATGCAACATTTCGTGTTGAGTTAGAAAACGGACATATTATTTTATGTCATATTGCCGGTAAGATGCGTATGCACTACATAAAAATATTGCCTGGTGACAAAGTAAAACTTGAACTAACACCATACTCTCTTGATAAAGGCCGTATCACTTACAGGTACAAATAAAAAGGGGTTTATACCTCTTTTTAGAAGAACTATTTAAAGGTATTTTATTATAAGCTTTAAAATGTTTGAGTGTTTCTAAATTCTGATATTTCAGTCTCGACCATCTCGTTAATCATAATCTTAAAAAGATCAGAAATCATATTTGGAGAGACATCGGCTTTGATTGCTGAGTGGCGAACTTTTTGCAAGATATAATCTACTCTGTCATCCGCTTTTACCTCTTCGATGCTGTTTTTGAACGATGCAGCTTGACGGACAAGATGGCTTCTTTGAGATATAAGCTCAACGATTAAATCATCGATTTTGTCTATCTCCTGTCTAACTTCTTCCAATGAATTGCACTTTTTAACTTCTGACATGTAACTTCTCCGTTTTTTAGTAAGATATGTTAGCCAAAAAGAGATAATAGTTTAGTCCGTAAATTCTAAAACAGAGGCTCTTTTTTCTAATCTGATGTTACGCACTAAAACGAACGCGTCCGTTTTAGTGGCAGGGACATATGTCCCTTGCAACCCCCTAAAGCTACGAAAAACAAATTTTTCGAGATTCATAGAGTATTTTACGAACTTTTTTGCAAAAGTGTGTAAGGTTAGTTCTAATTTTTTCTCTCATTTATAGCTTATTCTAATAATCTAAAATGCTATGCTATATTAAACTGCTTTTGATAGGCTTCTTCAAGGGGCATAGTTTTGTCTTTATAATCTATGATGTCGCCTATCTCTATCTCAATTATTCGCTGCTCCGTAGAGTCATTTATTGCTGATTTTAAAATAGCATCTGCTTTTGAACGTATAAACACGGGAAGAATTGGAAGCCTGTTTTTGATTGCGATAATATGAGAACCCTCTTTAAACTCTGTAAGTTCTGCATCCGTTTTGTTTCTGGTTCCTTCTGGAAAGATAAAAACAGAGTTGCCATCTTTGACACAACTTTTTATATCTTTAAAAAAACCGCTCATTTGGGAGGCTTCGCGGTCAAGAAGAATTGTTCCAGCATTTCTAGTGAATTTTCCAAAAAAGAGTGAGTCGTAGAGCTCTTTTTTTGCTATCCAGTATCCAAAAATTGAGCTGTTTTGTGTAGCAATTTCAACAATCAGAGGGTCGATTATGCTTCTGTGATTTGATATTAGAAGATATTGTCCATCTTTTGGAAGTTTCTCTTCGTTTATAACTTTTATTTTTATATTTAGTTTGTTTAGCAGTTTGTTTGCATAGTCAATTCTAATTCTTTTTTTATCTTTTGAATCTTTTATATTTGTTAGTTTAAATCCATAAAAGTTTGTGACAGCCGTGGAGAAGATAGCCATCTTTATTTGGTTAAATGTCAAAAGGAGTTCCTTAAATATATTTAGTTCGGTTTAATGATTTTTTTTATCTCTTTTGGAAGATGGGCAAAGGGAATGGTTTTTACACCATCTTTTATGCCATCTTCAAACACCATAACATCTACCGTCATCTTTGATGGGTAAAATCTTATAACATTATATAAAACTCTCTCCAAATTAAAAGATATTTTTTTATCAGAAAGCTCTATACTTTTTTTCTCTTTCACCATTTTAGCCCTTTAGATAAATACCGCTATCTTTAACCTCGATAGCTCCGCTCTCCTGAAGAGCGGTAAGCGAGCGTTTGAACTCTTTTTTGCTAAGTCCAAATACGTCTACAATTAGCTCTGCATCGCTTTTGTAGTTGTATGGCATTGTTCCGCCGCTACTTTGTTTTAAAAGAGAGAGAATTTTTTCTACGGAAGCATCTTTTTTCTTCGCTCCGCTAGGTTGGAGAGTTAGGTCTATACAGCCATCTTTTCTAACAGTTTTCACAAAAGCTTTTCTGTCGCTTCCTATCTCAATATTCTCAAAAATTTCGTTATGATATATCAACCCCTCATATCTGTCCTCTACTATACACTTAAATCCAAGCGGAGTTTTTGCGATAATGAGTATTTCTACCTCTTTGTGCGGAGCAAGTCCTTTAGGTCTTTTGTCAAAAAAATCGCCCAATTTCTCGCTTCCGACAAGACGATGAGTTCTCTCATCATAAACTACTCTTAAAAATCTTTTGTCGCCAACTTTAAATGGTGTTTTTTGAAACATATTTGGAACAAGCAGATCTTTTGCAAGACCCCATTTTACGAATGCTCCAAACGGTGCAACATCAACTACCTCAAAAAGGGCAAACTCATCAAGCATCGCCTTTGGTTTAAGCGTCGTCGCTATCAGTCTGTCTTCTGAATCCGTATATAAAAATACCTCTAAAAGAGTATCGTCTTGCATCTCGTCTGTTACGTAAGCCTGCGGCAAGAGTACATCTTTTTCATCTAGGGATTCTAAAAATATACCGTGAGGTGTGTGTCTGTCTATTCGTAGGCAGTTAATACGCCCAAGTTCTAGGTATTGGTTTTGTTGCATGTTGTTTCCTTGTAATTCCGTCTGTCTCAAAATGTTTGAGAATTTAATCTGAGATTATATCTCATTTCAGATACCAAAGGCGCAGAGATGACAAAAAAACTTGGAAAAAGCGCTACTGCAAGAAGCACTCTTTCATTAAAGGAGTTAGCATATCGGCATTAACATCTCCGGTTATAACGATATTTGTGCCATTTTCACCCTTTAATAACTCTATGTTTTGGATTTTGCCCATTATTTCAGCATCACATGAGCATTCACATTTGCCATCTTTGCAAGCTTCTATTTTAGCCGCTATATCTTCGGTTTTAAAACCGGATAAAAAAGCGCTGACACCATTTTTTGTATTTTTTACTTTTAACATTTTTGTAAACTCCTTTGTTTCACTGATGTTACGCACTAAAACGAACACGTCCGTTTTAGCGGCAGGGACAAATGTCCCTACAACCCCCTAAAGCTACGAAAAACTTTGTTTTTCGAGAATTACAAGGCGTTTTACGAACTTTTTTGCAAAAGTGCATAAGACCATTAAGTTAAAGATAACAAGACAACCAAAAGAACCGGCGGTGTAACGATGAGACCGAACTTTGTATATGACCAAAAATCAATTTTGACCCCTTTTTTGCTAAGTGTGTGAAGCCATAAAAGCGTAGCGAGCGAGCCAAACGGAGTCATCTTCGGTCCAAGGTTACAGCCGATGATATTTGCGTAAATCATTGCTTCGTTAGTGATATCTTTTAGAGCGATATCCATAATCATAATTGTCGGCATGTTGTTCATAAGTGCAGAGAGAATCGCCGCTAAAAAACCTGTTCCAACAACGGCAACAACCTCGCTCTGCGTATTAAGAAAGAGCAAAATCTCAGTAAGATAGTCTGTGAGTCCCGCATTTTTAAGCCC
>JAURYA010000122.1 GCA_030654155.1 Sulfurimonas sp.
CACATGGAAAGATGATAACGAGAAATATCCAAACCGTACCTTCGATGTCATCCCAAAAACCAATGAATCTGCCAGCCATTACGGGGATGATATCACATACTTATCAAGTAATAACTCTTTTAAACAAAATACATTTACTTCCACTTTAAAAATAGCTATCATTAATAATTATTTTTATACGTGTAACAATAAAAAGGTAGCCTAAATGAAAAAGTCCCTGATATTTCTACTCGTCCTCATCACGAGCATAACCCTCTACGCCTCCGATGTGATCCTCTCCAACACCCTCGGAGCGTATTACTGCGCCCAAGAACCAAACCCAAAAACCTACATCAAACACACCGTCGAAGAACCGATCAGCATCTACTGGGAGGATAACGTCTATCCGGGTTTCGATGAAGCGGATAGCAAACTCATGGTCGCCAATTATCTCGACGGGGTGCATCTGCAAATGATGGCACTCAACACTCCCGATGGAAAGGTAAGAATCTATAGCTATGCCAACATTCCGCAAAGTTATATCGATTTAGTTAAAGAGGGGTATGCAGTCTCGAAAGAGTGGAAAATCAGAAATGATGCCGCAGATAGAGCTTTTGAAGAAGCATACGATTCTAAACGAGGAAAGTATCGTGAAGACTACAGTCGTGATTCTTCACCGCTCAAAGAACTAAGTGCCGCATTCAGAGAAATCGATGCGAAAAAATGGACTCTTACTCAACAAATCGAGTTTTCTCGTTCAAAACTCGACCTCGTCATCACCGAAACCACTAAACAACAAATGCCCCAAATGAACTACACCGTAAAAACCGATGAAGTTAATCTCTCCGATTTGGCACGTAAAGTTCTCTACAGCGATGAAGTCAAGATCACCGATAACCGGACAAAAGAGGTGATTGCCTACAACCGCAGAATTATGCAGCTCTATTCGGCGAGTCTATTGCCGGATATGTCGGGTGGCAACTATTACTATCCACACCCGATGTGCGGTAATGGTACTGAGTTATTTGAGCGGGGAGTTTTTATTACTCTAGAAAGAGGCATGTCCAGAAAGTTAGGACCAAATGGCGGTCGCTACGCCAAAACACCAAAATTATAAGGAAATAAAATGACACTTGACCAAAATATCATCACCGATATGGGAATTCTTTCAAATGAAGTTTATGACGTAAGAAACAAGTACTTTACGTTTAATAATGATGGTACGCGAGTAGAAAGTAAAATAATCACTGCTAATGGCACCTACACCATTATCGATTCCGCCAATACTGCTACCAGTATGCAAGCACTATTGCTTAAAGCACCGGATGGTAGCTTTGTTATAGCCTTTCGCGGAACACAGGAATTTGGAGATGTCATCACCGATTTGCTCATCGGGGTGTCATCGTTATTTACCGGAACAATCACGGCGTTTAATGCACAGCGACCTGATGCGATGGCGTTTGTACAAAAAGCGCTTAATAATCAAAAATATAATATTACAGCATCTAATCTCACCCTTACCGGACACAGTCTCGGGGGGATTCTCGCCCAAAGTCTCGCTTCGGTCAATGGGTATGACGCCTATACGTTTAATGCACTGGGGACATCAGGATTGACCCGATTTGAAGGAGCATCCGGTCAAAACATTCTAAACCTATCCTATACCGATGGAGGCATTCTCAACGGCGATCCACTCTCTAATGCACTGACGTTTTTGGGTAATCAGCAAGTAGGTGCAGTGTTACCGATGATCGGAGAGAATTTTTCATTGGGTGCACATAGTATGGACTATATGAATATGGTTATTCGGCTCTATAACAATGTGCTTGAAAATTTTACATCAGATACGACCTATCTGGAAGTCACCAGAGCTTATGTAGAAAACGATCGCCTTAAAAGTTTTTTTGGTTATTCCTATGAAAAAACAAATCAATATTTCTTTACTGATACAAATGTTTTAGACGGCAGTGCTTCCAATTTATCGTTTAACTTCTTACGCGACTTAACCAACACCCAAATAGCCGATCAAGCCAAAAACGACGCAGCCGTTCTCTTTGCTCTAATAAAATTAAATGGTTTTTCAGTTACGGGAAATCTCACCAGTTACACCGGACTTAATATGGCCGACTATTCTTCTCTTTATATTGAAGATCGCAGTTTGCTCCTTTACCATATGCTCGACCCAATCAACCACAGCTTAGGAAATTGGTATATCAAAGATTATGAGCATAATTTTAGTGTAGGCGGTGACGGAGCCAATTTTGACAATCCGCAAATATTGTTTGGGTATGACAAGGCCGACACCCTTTCGGGAGATATTGAAGCCGATCACCTCTACGGTGGAAAAGGGGATGATGTCCTCATCGGTAATGACGGAAATGATTACCTCGAAGGCGGCACCGGCTTCGACACCTACATTGCAGGTAACGGCGATATTGTCAAAGATGACGTTGATAATAAAGGTCGCGTGATCTTTGACAATATCGACCTAACCGGAATAAAATATCAAATAAAAGAGAACTACGAAGACGATGACTTTATCTATGAAGAACAAGGTAACACTCTCCTCGTCACGATCAAAGAGGGTGGCGGGAGTATCACGATTGAAAACTGGAACTCCACGACCAAAGAAGGACTGGGAATCAAACTCGAAAAAGCAGGAGATATAGAGATCTCCGTTACCAAT
>JAURYA010000125.1 GCA_030654155.1 Sulfurimonas sp.
TACAGATATGGGCAAAATGGCTAAAGCAGCTATGGATACCGGTCAATTAGTGACTGATGAAATTATTATTGGTCTTGTCAAAGATAGAATCACTGAGAGTGATTGCTCAAACGGCTATCTTTTGGACGGTTTCCCTCGTACTCTTCCTCAGGCTGATGCCGTTACAAATGCGGGTATAGCTATAGATGCGGTTATTGAGATAGATGTTCCCGATGAAGAGATAGTAAGCAGAATGAGTGGTCGTCGTGCACACTTGGCATCTGGGCGAACTTACCATCTAGTTTACAATCCGCCAAAAGTAGAAGGTAAAGATGATATTACAGGTGAAGATTTGGTTCTGCGTGATGATGATAAAGAGTCGGTTGTGCTTGACCGTTTAAAAGTCTATCATGAGCTTACAAGTCCGCTTATAGGTTACTATAAAAAACAAGCTTCTAAAATGGGTGGTCTTGCTTATATAACAGTTGACGGCACGGCAGATATAGCTGATGTTGAAGCGGCTATTGTTTCAAAACTAGGTTAATTGAGCCCTTTGTCGGGTTCAATTATATTTTAGAGTTTATAAAACTTTCCATCTCAGAGACTATTTCTTCTATCGTTCCCTCACCGCTTATTACATGTAAAAAATTTTTAGCCTTGTAAAACGCTTGAATATCAGCCAAAGGTTCAGTGTAGACTTTCATACGGTTATTGAAAACTTCAGTTTTGTCATCAGCTCCGCGAGCGCGACCTAGAACTCTCTCATGAGCAGTCTCTTCGCTTACATATACTTCAATAACACTTGCAAGTTCTAAAGATGAGTCACTGCTTAGATATTCATCTAAAGCGTTTAATTGCTCCATGCTTCTAGGATATCCGTCAATGATGATTATGTCTGTGGGAGCGTTTTTGATTGCATTTACAATTGTCTCTATGGCTATTTTGATAGGAACAATAAGCCCTTTAGATATATAGTTGTTTATTTCAGAGCCAAGCACGCTGCCTCTTGCAACTTCCGCTCTAAGCATGTCGCCGGTAGAGTAGTGTGTTATCTCACTGTTTTGTTTGGCGATTAATTCTGCATCAGTAGTTTTACCGGAGCCGGGCGCTCCGATGATTAAAAATAGTTTTTTCATAATGTGAAGTTTATTTTACTTGTTCGCGAAGACGAATGTGCAAATCTCTTAGCTGAGTAGCGTCAACTGAACTCGGTGCTTTTGTAAGAATACAAGAAGCTTTTTGTGTTTTAGGAAATGCTATAACATCACGGATACTAGATTTTTTAGTAATAAGCATCATCAGTCTGTCAAATCCGATAGCAAATCCGCCGTGCGGAGGAGCGCCGAATTTAAGAGCGTCAAGTAGGAAACCGAACTTCTCCTGCGCTTCCTCTTCATCTATTCCAAGGAGTTTGAAAACTTCTTCCTGAACATCTGCTTTATGGATACGGATACTACCGCCACCAAGCTCAGTACCATTTAGAACGATATCGTAGGCGATAGACTCAATATCTTCTACATTCTCTTTATCTGTGTCTTTAGGCATAGTAAACGGATGGTGAAGTGCTTTTACTCTTCCGTCCTCAACTTCAAACATTGGGAAGTCAACTACCCATACAAATTCGAATGCATCTCTGTCTAGTATGTTCATTTTTTCATGCTGTGCAATGAAAATTCTAAGACGACCCATATAATCCCATACAGTCTTTTTATCTCCCGCACCGAAGAAAACGACATCGCCAACTTGTAGTTCAGTTCTCTCTATGATAAGTGCGATATCCTCATCAGAAAAGAATTTAACAAGAGGACCTTTTAGTCCGTCTTCTTTAAGTTGGAAATATCCAAGACCATGTGCACCGAACTGGCGTACAAATTCTTCAAAACTCTGCATCTCTCTTTTTGAAAATATCAAGTCAGCACCTGGAACTTTAAGAGCTTTAATACGGTTTATATGTGGGTGTTTAGCGATATTTGTAAAGATTTCATTTGTGCATCTTTCAAATATATCAATAACATCAACCATTTTAAGATCATATCTCATGTCTGGCTTATCACAGCCATACCATTCCATCGCGTTGTTGTGAGTAATACGGTTAAACGGAGGCTTAATATCAACATTACAAGCTTTGAACATTGCAGTAAGTAAATCTTCAGCTACCTTAATAACATCTTCCTGATTACAAAAACTCATCTCAACATCTATCTGAGTGAACTCAGGCTGTCTGTCGGCTCTTAAATCTTCATCACGAAAACATTTTGCTATCTGGAAGTATCTGTCAAATCCGCCAACCATCAGAAGTTGCTTGAAAAGCTGCGGTGATTGAGGAAGCGCATAAAACTGGCCATCATGCACACGAGAAGGAACTAGATAATCTCTTGCACCCTCTGGAGTTGATTTTGTCAAGATAGGAGTTTCAACTTCTAAAAAGCCATTCTCATCCAATATGTTTCTAGCTGCAATCGCCGCTTTTGAGCGAAGACGAAACACTTCATATAAATCAGGGTCACGAAGCTCTAAATAACGGTATTTGAGTGTTGTCTCTTCACCAACACTTTTATCGCCAATCACAAAAGGAAGAGCAGCACTTTTATTTTCAATAATAAGTTCTGTAACTATGATCTCAATAGCACCTGTCTTTAATCTTGGGTTAGTCAAACCTTCGCCGCGAAGACGAACTTTTCCTTTAGCAATTAGAACATACTCATCACGAACACCGTCAGCGGATTTGTGCGCTCCAGCATTATCCTCTGGGTCACATGTAAGCTGGATTAAACCGCTCTTGTCTCTTAAATCTATAAAAATAATCCCGCCATGGTCGCGGTAACTATTTGCCCAGCCAGCCAGAACGACTTCTTGTCCTACGTTTGCTTCACTTAAATCTGTACAATAATGACTTCTCATAAATAGTGAGTCCTAGTAAATAATTTTTTGCGATTGTATCCAAACTTGGCTTATTGAACAATTAGTTGACTTTTTAGATTTAAATATTTTTATTTTTTAACATCAAAGAGTGTATAATTTACGAAATATTTTAAAAAGAGTCATCTTGAAAAGCAAAATAATCAAAAAAATCGGCGTAGTTTTAAGACCATCAACTCCCGAGTTAAAAGACGGCTATATTAAGATGGAAACCATTTTTAAAAATCACAACATTGAAGTTATGTTGGAGAATCAAAGTGCAGCAATGATTGGTATGTCCGGCAGTGATTTTGAAAATATCTGCAAAGAGTGTGATTTTTTGGTTAGTTTTGGCGGTGATGGAACACTGATATCTACTGTTAGAAAATCATTTAACTTTGATATCCCAATACTTGGCGTTTATGCCGGAACTCTTGGCTTTTTGGCGGATTTATCTCTTGATGAACTTGATGGTTTTGTTCAAAAGATGATTAAAAACAATTATAGAATCGATGAGAGAGCGATGCTTGAAGCGACGGTTATGAAAAACTCTAAAAAGGTTAAGTACTACGCGTTTAACGACATTGTGCTTACTCGCACAAGAGTTTCAAACATGATACACATAGAAACTCTAATTGATTCACAATCTTTTAACACATACTATGGCGACGGAGTAATTGTCTCTACCCCGACAGGCTCCACCGCTTACAATCTCTCAGCCGGCGGACCGGTTCTATTTCCGATGAGCAACGTATTTGCTCTGACTCCGATATGCCCGCACTCCCTGACACAGAGATCGGTTGTGCTTCCCGGCAAATTTGCGATTGAGATGAAAACATCCGAAGAGAGAGCCTTGATAATCATTGACGGGCAGGATGTGCATGAGCTGGAACTTGGAGAGAGCGTACATATAAAACTGGCAGCAAAAACAGTTAAATTGATACACAAAGAGGAGTACAACTACTTTGATGTGCTAAAAGAGAAACTAAGGTGGGGAGAATAAGCCAAAGGAACCGAAATATTTTATTTTTTTCTTAATTCGAAGTCACCTGACAAATTTCCAACCGCAAACCAAGTCCCGACATAATGATTATGGTCAATCTTTTGTCCATTATGAATGACATAGAATGTTTTCCCATATTGAAACAATAGGAGGATAGTAGTTCCTCTGGCGGTATATGTTTCTCCAACGAAAACACTGTCATTCTTAATCTCCGCATATTCACCAGAAAATTTATTGTGATGAGAGTTTAAACGCATAGCCAATCCAACTTCATCATTTTTTTCCGTTGGATCTAATTTACCGTCTAAGACATGGTCGCGTGTCAGAAG
>JAURYA010000130.1 GCA_030654155.1 Sulfurimonas sp.
TTTGGGAAATCTGAATCATGCTTTTTTCATCGCAGACGTACACTAACTCCAATGAGGGAAAGACTTTAAAGAGTTTTGAAAAGTTGCTACTCTCGCGCTCGTGGAGACTTCCAAGGTTAAAAACCGTCTCAAGCAAAAAATATACAACATGTTAAAAATAAAATACAACTATTAAAAAATATAAATCAGGGACTTAGTGCTCTTCGTTTAAGCTTTACTAATGTAGAATTTCCCAATACTGTTGTTTTATGTGAAAGCGAAAATTATTATGTATGATTTAGACAAAAAAAATAAAAACATCAAATATTTTGTAATGTTGGCAATAGTGCCGCTTTTTGCTATTGTTGCTATGTTTTCATATGCTTTGTATCATGTTCAAAAAGATGTAGATTTCGTACATCACGAGATAGTAGGATTGGATGTTATAACGCAGATAGAGAATGTTGTATTTAATATTCAAAAGCTAAGAGGGCTGACATGTATTAAAAATCAAAACAACGGCTCTACAGAGTCAGTTGAGCTTCTAAAAGAGAATATTTATAAAGATTTAACCTCCCTAAAACAAAAACTCTCTTACGTAAAGTATGAATCCTCTCTAAGATACGAGCTGCTGGAGTATATAAAGTCTATAAATAAGAGTTCGCTAGAGTATGCAAATTTTGACTATCTCTCCAGAGTTATTTATGATTTTATGATTTTTTCATATCGTATTTCTTATCAGTGCAAGCTCATTTTAGACCCAGTGTTATACTCTTATATTTTAGTTGCACATGTTGTCAGTTATCTTCCCGAACTTATTGAGTATAACGGCCAAATAAGAGCAATTGCCTCCTCTGAGCAGAGTGAGCTTCTATCCGAAGATAATAAACAAAACATCAGAGTGCAGATACATAAAATAAAAGAGAGATTGGGGTTTGTTAGATATAGCATGTCCATGCTTAACGACCATGTGAACGACAAAAAAATAAAAATAGCTTATGAAAAAATGTTAAAGGCGCAAGAAAATATTTTAAATCTGGCAAGCAGCCACTTCTTAAACGGTGAAAAGATTCCGTTTGAAGCGGATAACATCAACTCTCTTACTGCAAGAAATATTGAATTGATAATAGATTTGTATCGTGAAAATTCAAAACTTCTAAAAACCCTCTTAGAAAAAAGGTATGAGCACAGCAATAGACTTATGCTCTATATTGTCATCGCTGAATCTTTATCTATTTTGTTTATTCTTTTTATAAATATATTTTTTTACAATAAAAACAAAAAATTTGTTGAAAAAATAGAGAAACTTACAATAACCGACGCAATGACATCTTTGTATAACAGGAGATATTTTGACCTAATCTTCGACAACCTCTTAAAGTCTCAAAAAAGAACCGCACAGACACTTGTCTTTATCATGCTAGACATAGATTGTTTCAAGCAGTATAACGACACGTACGGACATCAGGCAGGGGATGAAGCTTTAAAAGCCGTTGCAAGGTGCCTAAATAGTTCGCTAAAGAGAGACGGAGATTTGGCTTTTAGACTTGGTGGTGAAGAGTTTGGAGTCTTATGCAGCGGACTTGATGATTCTCAGGCATTTGATTTTGCAAACAGCATAAGAAAGAGAGTAGAGGAGGAGAATATTGAACATAAAAGAAGTTTGGTAAGCCAATATGTAACAGTATCCATTGGGCTTGTAGTAGTAGAGTCAGCGTTTGTAAATAGCGTAAACGATATATACAGATATGCTGACCAAGCACTATACAAAGCAAAAGAAAACGGAAGAAACCAAGTAAGCGTCTACCATTCTTCGCAATGAGTAGACTCTTTTAAAATTTATAGCTTACCTGCGCAACCAAACCAAAAGCATTTTCATCTGTGATGTAGCTGTTTTTGGTCGCTGCCTCTTTTATGTAGCTGCCGCTCATAAAGTAGCCTACGCCAAGCAGCAGGTCGATACTCTTGGAGTATTTGTATGTTCCGACTATGTCAAACTCATCTCCGTAATGGTCGTTTTGCATAGAAGCAATCGTATAACTCATCCATTTGTTGCTCTGCTCATCCGCATAAAATTTATGATACTCAAGTTTGATATTTATTTTTGGATTTGGCGAAAAGATGGTAAATAGCTCATAATCTTTTAGATTGCTCCACTGCATAAGATTCAGTCTGCCGTAGTACTTGTCACTCGCTCCAAATACTGCGTCAAACGTCTCATTCTCTTTAGTGTTTGGATTGTCTCCGCTAGCAAAGGAATATCCCAGTCCAAGCCTTGTGTTTATCTCTTTAAAATTGTAACCGCCCTCGGCATGGTAGCCCACACCGTCAATTGAAACGGTTTCATTGTTGAGTTGTATATAATCTCCAAAAGACTTTATATATGTCATATCATAAAAAAAGCTCTCCAAATCAGTATCATAAACTCTTGCTCCCACGTAAAAGCTCTCAAGCGAGTTGTAAACCTCATTTCTTTTATCGTTTATTTTGTAGGATAAAATCGGCTCAAACGCGGCGTCTTTTTTGTAAACGTAATGTCCGTACATTCCGGCACCGTGATAGCCGTGGCGATGGTTTAGACTAAAATCATCTGGGTCATGAAGCATTGTGGCTCCATAGAAAAAATCTAAAAAATTATCTCCATCTTTAAGTGAAACTTTGAGAGCATCCCAAACCCATTTGCCGGAGTTTTTCCACTCTCCCGGACCGTAAACTCTTGCATCTCCGTATGAGATGCTTTGTCTTCCTGCAGTAACGGTAATGTTAGCGTTTTTATACTCCAGATATGTTTTGCTTAGTTCAAAACTATCTGTTTGCGTACTGTTAACTTGTCCAAACTCTTTGTTGTACCAGTCACTGCTTTTAAATCCCCAGTCAATTACTCTGGCATCTTGCATGGAGACTTTTGCACTCAAGTTATCATTAAACTTATATGTAAGTCCAAGCCGAACTCTTGTCATAAGATAGCTGTCATGAGCCTCTCCGACTTTTGGGTTTGTTCCGTAATACTTCTCGTTCATATTGTCAAAGCTCTCGAAGCGAAGTCTAACCTGTCCATCATAATCCAAATCAGCACTGAGATATGATGTTGCTAAAAGAGCCGATAGTTGTAAAGTATATAGTTTTTTCAAAATAGTTTCCTAATATTAAATTTAAAGAGTTGTTTCGTTATAAAATGAAATATATAACGATAGATAAATAGTTCTCCTTTAAGGCTACCAAATACCTAAAATAATGCTCTTTGGTTTGCAAAAAGCAATAACTTCCATGCCTGCTTGTAGTTTTAAATCATCAAACGCATCTATCGGCATAGTTGAGCAGACGGTTTTTTCGTCTTTAAGCTCGACTACAACCTCTGCGTTAAAACTGTCACGA
>JAURYA010000063.1 GCA_030654155.1 Sulfurimonas sp.
GTTTTTATCTCTTTTAAGCTCTTTACTTCCATTACCTGCGTATGTCCACCTGAAACCAGCAAAACCGTCAAAGGAAAAACCGCCTCTTTTTCTATAAATAGAGAGTAGATATGCCCAATAAGATGATTTACTCCTATTATAGGGATATTTAAAGCAATAGAGATAGCTTTTGCCATAATCACGCCCTCTACAAGCGTAACGCTAAGCCCTGGAGTTGTAGTGACCGCAACCGCTTTTAAGCCACTAAAATACGGCTTGCACTCCTCTAAAATCTTAGGAAGTGCCTCTGCATGAAGTCTGGCAGCAAGTTCTGGAACAACACCGCCGTAAACACTATGTTCCAACTCTTGCGATATCTTTTTATGAAAGATAAGCTTTTTTGTGGCAATCTCTGTTATCGCGATAGCGCTATCGTCGCATGAGCTTTCAATTGAGAGTATCATTTTATTTTATGCCTTTTCCAATATATGAAGATACTCAAAAGTAGAGTTTGCTTTATGATTTCTATTTTCTGTTTTATCTGCTTTAAACCTTTGGTACTCTTTTGTTTTCAAATCATATTTTCCATATTTTTCCATGATATTTTTTACCTCATCTTCACTCATCAAACCCTCATTGTTGTAACTTAAAAAAATGTATTTAAAATCTGCATTTTTGATAAGCTCTTCAAAACTTTTTTCTACCTCATTTTTTCTACAATAGCTTGAGCGAGCGTACTCTCTCATGCCAGTTTTCCCATTTGGAACAAACTCGTCATAAATAGCAATCGTATTTAAAAGATGATAATTCGCCCCATACTGTCTTTGGTTATAAGGCGGGTCAAGATACAAAATATCACCTTTGATTTTTTTAATTAGCACATTGCTATCCTCTTTATGTACCTCATGCAAACCTTGACTTAACCCAAAATGTGCACTCTCTAAAACCAACTTCTTTTGTGCAGACTTCTTTAGATGTTTTAGATACGCACCATAAACAGAAGCGGTATTTGCGACTTTGTCGGCACTCTCCAAAAGTGAAGCCAATAAAAAATAGTACATGCTATCGTCTATCTTTTTGATTTTATACCACTCTTCTATCTTCAATCTAATAGTGTCGATTTTTTTACCGTTTTCATCACTAAAATACTGCCGTCCGCTTCCGCCACCAATGCAGTAATTTTGATAGATAAAGCCATCTTCGCATAAAGGCAGCGCATCTAACTCTTTAATATATCTCTCTTTATTTTCCATACATGTAGAGTTTACAATGTAATTTTTATTTAAAACAAAACTGTAATCTTCCAAATCATTGCTTATGACTTTTTTGACATGAGGCTTAAAAGTTCGCCCGATTATGCCGGTTCCTGCAAAAATATCACAAAAAGTTTTCTCTGACAAATCACTACCTGCCACCATTTGGACTTCCTCTTTTATCCAAGAAGAGAGTTTGAGCTTTGAGCCGATGTAGTTCATTTTAAAAAGTTTCTTACTTCTTCATCAAGGGCAAATACATCATCAACGTTTTTTGGCAAAGTGTCAAACTTTTCATACGCTCCAATGACTATTTTAACTATGTCCATAAAGCCGATTTTGTTCTCTATAAACTTCTCGATTGCGGATTCATTTGCGGCATTTACTACAACTGCGCGTGATGGATTTTTAAGAAGTTCATCTTTTATCTGCCAAATCGGATATCTGTCGGTCGTTATCTCGCGAAATTCAAGAGAGCCTACTTTTAGCAAATCTACATGTGGGAGGATATTTTCCCCCATATTACAATCAAGCGCAAAAGCGATAGGGAGCTGCATACTTGCATTAGCAAAGTGAGCGGTGGTTGAGCCGTCTTTAAAGTCAATGAGCGCGTGAATAAGCGACTTTGTCTCAATGATAGCATCATATTTGCCCTCTCCAAAAAGCCATCTTGCCTCTAAGAGTTCAAACATTTTGTTCATCATGGTTGCGCTGTCTATCGTTATCTTTTGCCCCATCGACCAATTTGGATGTTTCTGTGTATCGGCTAATGTCGCACTCTCAAGCCGTGCAATATCCCAGTCGCGAAATGCTCCGCCGCTTGCCGTGATTATCATCTTCTCAATCGGTCTGTTTTGCATCAAGTACCAAAGCCCGAAATGTTCGCTGTCAATAGGCTGAATTTTTGCGATGTCTATAAAAGCTCCGCAGGCGACAAGCGACTCTTTGTTTGCAAGAGCAACTTTTTTGCCGCATTTTAGAGCGCTAAGCGTTGGGCGCAGCCCTAAAAAGCCGACAAGCGCATTGACGACCAACTCGCTACGAGACTCTTCTATGACTCTTAAAATCGCCTCTTGTCCGCAAGTTACGTTGTTGTGATTTACTTTGTGGAGGTCATCTTTGTTGGCGATAACGACTTTTTTTGGATTGTGCTCTTTTATCTGCTTGTTTAAAAGCTCTATATTGTTGCCAGCAACAAGAACCTCAACACCCATTGAGAATTTTTTTGCAACCTCAAGCGTATTTACTCCGATTGAACCCGTGGAGCCTAGAAGTATCAAATCAGACAAGTCCGCGAAGAAGCACTAACATAACTATTGCGCCAAAAAGATAACCATCAATACGGTCTAAAACACCGCCGTGACCCGGTAAAATATCTCCGCTGTCTTTTACGCCGGCATTTCTTTTTAATGAACTCTCAAACAGATCACCAAAAATAGAACTAACCGCAACCATAAAAGATATGATAAGCGATACGCCCAAATCAACTATGCTAAGCCCTACAAACATGCCCGCTAAAGTTGCCGCAGCTACTCCGCCAAGAACACCCTCTATGGTTTTGTTTGGGGAAGTTTCACTAAATGGAGTTTTGCCTATGCTTTTGCCCACCGCATAAGCCCCGATATCAGTCATGGCAACAACTACCAGCAGCCATAAAATGGACACTACTCCGTACTCTTGATACATCGTTAGGATAAAAAGCATTCCTGCCGTCGGATATATGAATGGCAGAAAATTTTTCCAAGTAAGGCTTCTGTTAAAAGCAACAGCGCTTGCATACGCCACACCGGCAAGAACAAAAAGGTCATCACTATATGGATATATCGCGGCAATAAACCATAGAGCCACTGCGTAGTAAATCAGGGTTTTGTTTTGAATATCAAAAAGCTTCATAGCCTCTTTAAACGCTAAAATATAAACTACTCCAAGAAATAACCACATAAGAAAAAAGTTGTTTATCAAACCGATAACAAGTACGGCGGCAACTAGAACTAAACCAGTGGTAACTCTCTCTTTAGAACTTGCAAATATGCCCATAAGAAATCCCTCATTAAAATTGGAACATTATAACCTATCAGACTTTAATATCTAGTATATGCAGAGGCGGATAAATCTCTTTTTCTTCCTCTTCCTCAGGCTTTTTATGTTTTTTATTTCTTGCAGTCTCTTGGTCTGCCTCATTTTTTTCATGCTCACGGTCTGGATCGATTGCATGAACCTCTTCTGTCGGACGAACTTCGGTAACCTCTTTCTCTTTCTCTTGAGCCGCAGCCTGAGCTGCCATATTTTGAAAATCAATACGGTTGTTATGGGCATTTACCAGCGACGAAACGCTTGCGGTTTGCTGATTAACATAAATGGTATTTGCCACTAAACCTACTGCCATAACTTTTCCTTAATTTTATTTAAATCCGCTGATTAAACCTAGATTGCTTCGTCACAGGCTCCTCGCAATGACCGTCGTTGCGAGCTTCGCTAGAAGCGCGGCAATCTAAAAACACAATTATTCAGAGAATTTTATTTAACTTTTAAACTATTTCAAAGCGGCAGAATTACCGCGTATCTACCTCTACGGTTTTGTACTTATTGTACAGTACATTCGCGCCGCTTTGAATGGTAACTTCTCTTCTTGGGGTATAATCGACCAAATACCTGTCTTTTTCAAACATTGTAAAATCAACGCACAGTCTTGCTGAGCCTTTTATAACGCCCTCCGGGACGTTTTGCTTGTCGGTGGTTATGATGACATGCGCTGAGGGTCTCTCTTTCATATGGAGCCAGATGTCCTTTGCACGGGCATTTTGAAGCAGTTCGACATTGCCTCTCTCATTTTTTCCAAGACTTACCTTGTATCCGTCAATCCAAAAAGTCTCGATAGCATCGTTTGTTTTTATCTTTTTAGCCTGAACATTTTTCGGAAAAAGAAGCTGAATCTTTGCTATATCTTTTGCCTCTTGTACAGTGTGGACAAATAGCTTCATATGCTCTATTTTTGACTCTAGAGATTCTCTCTCTATGTGCATATGCATGGCTCTCTGCTTTGCTTTTTTACTTCTAGAAAATAGCGAATTTGCCATCATTGCAACGGACGAAAACTCCTTGTGAAGCTCAACAGTAACCTTTTTGCCGTCATAGTCATCCAGCTCTACAACTCTCTGATAGGGCTTTATATTGTGCATATTTGCCAGAAGAAGATTTCCAAAGTGGTTATACTTTGCCGCTTCTGCTTCAAGCTCCGCTTCATTATCCAAACTCTCAGAAAGCTTTTGGAACTTTTTTAGTTTTTTATTTAAAAGTGAGATTTTCTGCTTTTTAAGAGATGAGAGTTTATCATCCATCTCTTTTGCATACTCAGCATACAAAAACTGCTCAACATCATCGATTGGATACTCTTTTGCCTCAAACGGAGCCTGCGGAACACCTAGGAGCTTCTGCCCTACTCTTACCTCTCGAAATGAAGAAAAAAGATCAACATGTCGAAGCGCTTCAAGGACTACTTCATCCTCGTCTAAGATAATTACGTTTGTATATTTTCCCGTAAATTCAAACTGCAGATAGGTTGTCTCCTCTTTGTAAGCAGATGCCACGGAGGTTTTAAACCTTACAATCTTATCACCGCCGAAAATTTCTACATGTAAAATATTTGCACGGTTAAATCTCTTTGCCAAAAGCACGTCAAACGGGGCATTATAGACCTTTGAACGGGCATAAGAAGCACATTTAAATATTCTGGAGTTTGAGCGCTGCATCTCAAAGTAAAGTTCGTCGTCTCTGTCAAATGCAACTTTTATAATGGTGTCGCTCACCCTGTAAATAGCTGATATTTTTGTAAATTTTTGCAGATAAGCGGTTATCTGTTTTAGGTGTGATAGTTTCATAAAATGATTTTATCACATTTAAAACAACTAAGCTTGCAACAACCTCTCAATATCGTATAGAGGCATCGGTTTGGCATAGTAGTAACCTTGGATGGAGTCTATTTTGTTCTCTAGCAAAAAGCTGTGCTCCTCCTCGGTCTCCACACCCTCCGCAAGTATATGTATGCCAAGCTCTTTTGCTAAAAAGATGATTGTTTTAACAATAGTCTGATTTTTTGGCTGCTCTCTTATATTCATAATAAAAGATCTGTCGATTTTGAGCTTGTCAATTGGAAGATTTTTCAAATAAGAAAGAGAAGAGTAACCTGTTCCAAAATCATCCATCGAGATATAAAAGCCCAGCGCCCTTAACTGCTCTAGCAGGTTTATTACTAGCTGTGGATTTTCCAAAACCGAACTCTCCGTAATCTCTAGCTCTATCCATGATGCTTCACATCCACTCTCTTTTAGCATAGCTTTAAGAGTCTTTATAAAATCTAGATGAATGAGTTGACGTGCCGAAACATTAATGGCGATTCTGCCTTTTAACACCCCTAGCTCATGCCACCTCTTCGCCGTTTCAAAACCGCTCTTAAGTACAAAATCGCCTATTTCAACTATCAGAGCGCTTTTCTCGGCTAAGGGTATGAAAACATCAGGCGGTATCATCTTCCCTTCACTCTTCCATCTCAAAAGTGCCTCAACGCCGACTATTTTTCCTGTTTTCACATCGTTTTGAGGCTGAAAATAGAGCTCAAGCTCACTCTTTTGGATAGCCTGCTTTAGATTTGTTACCATCTGCGTATATACAACAGCCTCTTTTTTAAGCTCCGCATTATAAAAGCTGAAGCTGTTTTTTCCTAATTTTTTAGCATTATTCATAGCCGTATCAGCAGCCTGATACATCTCTTCCATACTACGAGCATCATCAGGGTAGATGCATATTCCAGAACTTGCGGTAATGTAAACATCTACCATTTCTATCTTAAAAGGACTGGTAAACTTACTGTGCAGTTTTTGCATCAATGCATCTATCTCTTTTTTATCGCTTAAATTTACAATTATTCCAAACTCGTCTCCGCCCATTCTTGCTAAAAAAGCAGTTGCATCAAAAACTTCTACAAGAACTTTGGAGACCTCGCAGAGCAGTTTGTCCCCGAAACGGTGGCCGTACGAATCATTGACGATTTTAAACTCATCAAGATCAAGAATGATAAGAGAAAAGGGAACTTTTTGAGAACACTTTTCTACCAAAACTTCACTGATATGGAGTCTGTTTGGCAGATTTGTAACCGTATCAAGATGTGAGAGATTATAAAATTTATCTTTAGATTCTAGCAAGAAACGCTCATGCTCCTTTTGTTCGGTAATATCTCTGGCAATCCCAAACAGACCGAATATCGTATCGGTTCTATCAAGAAGAACTCCTTTGGTAATTAAAAAAGTTTTTTTAGCACCTTCGTTTGTTAAGATGTCCTCTTCTCTTGTAATTGTTTGCCCGCTATCTATAACCGCTTTGTCGTCTTCTTTTAGTTTAAGCCTGTCTTCAGGTGTGAAAATCATTTTATCACTCTTCCCTAAAACCTCATCTGATGCCATATTTGCCATCTTTAATGCAGTATCATTAAAGAGTATATATTTTCCATCTAAATCTTTTGCAAAGATAGCATCGGGAGAGCTATTTATAATCGTAGTTAAAAGCTTCTCATACTTTGAGAGTTCGCTTTGAGAGATTTTTAAGTTCTCTTTTGATAATTGATATTTTTGAATCTGTTCCAAATTTTTATTATATTGCAACTGCATTGAGTGAAAATATCTATTGATTAAAAAGAATAGAATAACGGTAGTGACAAAAATAAAAAACCATCCCTTGTAGAGCTGTAACAAGGTGATTTTACTCTCATCACTTGAGATTAACGCAACGGTATAATCGGACAAAATTATCCAAAGTACTCCCAATATAAAATATATTAGTGAGATAAAAAATGCACTTTTATAGCTTTGTGAATTTGTGCTTTGCATTTTCTCTCCCATTTTTTCGTATTTTTGAGGCACTATTATACAGAATTTTTAAAAAATCATCTTAAACAAAAAAATTACTTTAAATAAATATTGATATACTTTCAGAAATCAACATGTGAGAAACTTGTGAGACTTCCAAAGGGCTTTGGCAAAAACTACTTTACGCTAAGAGCGATTACCGCAACCGTTAATCAGGTAAGCCTAAATGCCAACACTTCGCGTGTGCAGAGTTTTCACATGTTAAACTTTCAAAGCGATGAGCTTGAAGCCGAGATGGAAGAAGAGGAGCTTGCCGCCACGCTCTGCACGCTATTTCTCTCTTCAAAACCTTGCCATTGTAACTGTTACTACTTTAAACGCACAAAAAAAACACTGCAACTACACCCTTTTCAAAAACTAAATATTAACTATTTTAAAAACCTAAATAACGCCATCTCTCCGCCATATTTAAATGCAACAAAGAGATTGCTTCGTCACAAGTTCCTCGCAATGACCACGAGTAGTTATCGTCATTGCGAGCATAGTTCTCAGCAACAAGCACCGTCACTGCGAGGAACGAAGTTACGCGGCAGTCTGAATTACAAAAATAATAATTATGGAAAATAATAATGAAAAAAAAGATACTTTTATCACTGCTTGCTTCAAGCATATTAGTTGCTCAAAACATTGAGTTAACCCCTCTTAGCATAACCTCAACCGCCATCAAAACAGATGAGCTAAAATCAACAGACGCAGTAGAAATATACACTGCCGAGGACATAGAAAAAGCGCATGTTCAAAATATTTACGAGTTTTTAAATCAACAAACCTCAGTTATCACGATGCCCTCTTACGGAAATCCATTCTCTCAAAGACTCGACATGAGAGGTTACGGCATCGGGGACGGTTACCAAAATATAGTCATTACAATTGATGGCAGAAAAATCAACAACATCGACATGGTTGCTCCTCTGTTATCGGCTATCTCTCCCGCTTCGATAGAGAGGCTGGAGATTATAAAGTCAAGCGGCATAGTTGTTGGAGGTGACGGAGCAAATGCAGGTGTTATAAATATCACTACCAAAAAGAACAGCGCCAAAGAGATAACCGTTTATATGGGAACACACGGCACGGCTGACGGCTCTTTTTATCTTGGTCACAGCGATGAAAAACTCTCTATCTCGGCAAGCGGCGAAGCGCAAAAAAGTGATGGAATCCGCACAATAAACGCCAATGGGGACAGAGATGAGAGCAGCCTGAGGACAGGCACATTAAACATAACTTATCTGCCGACAGATGCACTTGAGCTTAGAGCGGGCGCTTCGTTTGCAAGAACTGATGTTATCTATGCAGGTTATTTATCGCTTGATGAGTACAACAATGACCCCAAACAAGCTGGAGCTACAAACTGGGGAGCGACTGAACAAACGTTTGACACCGATGCCATCGGCGGAGGGTTTAGTTACTACATAAGCGACAAAACATCTTTTGATTTTGATGCAAACCGCGAAGAGAAGCAATCAAACTATATAACTTACACGTCTGTTGCCGATTATATCTACAACTCTGCAAAAGCCGCTTTTAATTACGAGAGCAAAAACATAGCGGTCGTTGCAGGAGTTGAGAGTTTTGAGGGAGAGCGCACAGCCTATGCAAATGAGACCTCCAAAGAGAACATTGCGGGTTTTGTTATGAGCAATTTTGCATTTGAAAACCACTCTATAAAGGCCGGAGCGAGAGTTGAAGAAGTATCATACGAGTACAAAGATACGACCTCATCGCTTCAAGACGATCACTCTCTCTACGGCGCAGAGCTAGGCTATAACTACACTTTTGACAAAGAGAAATCTGTTTTTGTAAACTATGCCCATGCATATCAAGCTCCAGATATTGATAGATTTTTTGAAAAAGATTGGTTTGGAAATGTTAGTTTTAACGGTTTTATAGACCCAATGAAAACGGATAGTATTACGCTTGGATTTAACTACATTATGCCAAACAACAAACTCAAAATCTCACTTTTTTATGTTGATTTAGAAGATGAGATTTACTACTACGCCGACCCCGCTTGGACTAACTCTAAAAACACAAACATAGACAAATCACACAAATACGGCTTGGATATTTACAACAAATGGTTAGTAACAGATGAGTTCAATGTAGCGTTAAACTATAACTATGTTCAAGCGAAAGTAGATGAAGAGATTGAAAACGGCGAAGAGTACTCAGGCAATGATTTACCGGGTGTTTCAGACCATAACATAAAAGCGACACTTAGTTATCTCCCAAACAAAAATACTACTTTGGCATTGACGCAAGTGTACCGCTCAGAGGCTTATGCGGCAAATGATTTTAACAACAACTTTGCCCAAAAGCAGGACGCTTACAAAAGTACGGATATATCTCTAACCTATACAAAAGATAGTTTGGAACTTTTCGCTAAAATAAACAATCTTTTTAACCAAAAGAACGGTTTGTGGGTTCAAGATGACGCCATCTACCCTATAAACTTCACAACTACTGCCATTGCAGGGTTTAAACTAAAAATCTAAGGGGCTTCGTGAGCATAAAAATTCTTTTTTTCATACTGTTTTTTGTGCTCGCTCTTAACGCAAACGAGAGGATTATTGCTCTCTCGCCGTCAATAAACGAGATAGTTTTTGCTCTTGGCGCAGGAGATAAAGTAGTTGGAAACACTACCTTCTGCGACTTTCCCAAAGAGTCCGTAAATATCCAAAAAGTCGGCGGATATTTCAATCCGTCTTTAGAGAAAATTCTCTCGCTCAACCCCACTCTGGTAATAATGCAGGAGAACAGCTACAAACTTGGGCAAAAACTGGAGCAGCTTGGGATTAAGACCAAAGTCGTTCGCATAGACACACTCTCAAACATAAAAGGCTCAATTTTAGAAATCGGTAAAATTTTAGAGAGAAAAGATAGAGCAGAAAAAATTGTGAAAGAGATTGACAGCGAACTAAAAAAATTAAAAAATATAACAAAAGAGAAGAAGATTTTAATCGTTATGGGGCACAACACCTCTCTTGCTTCGAGGATTTTTGTCGCAGGTCAGAACCTATATTTTGATGATATTATAAACGAGAGTGGGAATAAAAATGCTCTTCAAAGCCAAAGAAAAGGGCAGCCTGTACTAAATATGGAAAATATTATCGCATGCAAGCCAGACATTGTCATACTTCTTGTCCACTCGATGAAAGAGATGGGTCTCGACAGAAATGATTTGATAAATCCATGGCTAGAGTTGCCCATAAGTGCGGCTAAGACCAGCTCCATCTACATCATTGACAAAACATATTCGGGCATACCCAGCGACAGACTTGTCTATTTTTTACAAGATTTCAGAGAGATTTTAAATGACTATAAAATTAAAAGCGGTAACTAAATGTTAAAAATAACAGAGTTCAGCAATGACATACTTACTAACATAAATTTTCATCTAAACGAAGGTGAAAATCTCATTATTTTAGGCTCAAACGGTGCTGGAAAATCGACTTTAGCCAAGGTTCTGTGCGGCATTTCACACTCAGACTCAGTTGAGCTTTTTGGCAAAAAACTTCATCACTTTAGTGCAAAAGAGCGCTCAGAGTTTATAAACTACGTGCCGCCCAAACTTGAGATGTTTGATGAATATCTCTGTGTGCGGGAGTATCTTGAACTCAGCCGTCTCTACTCAAAACTCACAATCAAGGAGGCTTTGGAGCTTTTGGATTTGAGCACTTTAGAGAATAAACCATGCATTACTCTAAGCAGCGGCGAAGGGCAGCTTTTGCTTCTTGCCTCATCTCTGCTTCATAACGCAAAGCTGACCATTTTCGATGAACCCACCGCAAATCTTGACCCAAAAAAAAGTCTTATGGTCGCAAAAATTCTCTCTAACGATAAGATTCAAAGTCGAATTATCATAACGCATGACCTAAATCTTGCTCACAAACTAGGGTATAAAATTCTCTACATGTCAGAGGGAAAAATAGAATTTTTTGACACAAACGAGAGATTTTTTGAAAAATCAAACCTAGATAAGCTCTTTGGCACAAGCATCAAGCAGATTGAGGGCTACTTCGTGGTGAACTTATGAGATATATATTTATAATCCTCTCACTCCTTTTGCTCCTTATTGCCCCGTTTTTTGGGCAGATTGAACTTGACATGTCAAAAATAAACGACATTTTTTCAATGGAGCATAAACTCTTTTGGGAGTTAAGGCTTCCAAGGGTCGTTGTCGCCTTTTTTACCGGTGCTCTTTTGGCTCTTAGCGGACTTATCTTTCAATCACTCTTTAGAAACCCGATGAGCACGCCATTTACGCTGGGAGTTGCAAGCGG
>JAURYA010000138.1 GCA_030654155.1 Sulfurimonas sp.
TTAAAACTAAAGAGTGATATGCTTGAAGAGTTGTCAATGTGCGATGCACTTACGCATATACCAAATAGAAGAAATTTTAATGAGAGATTCGAAATCAAATATAAAGAGTCGAAAAGAGACAAAATGTCGTTTGCTATAATGATGATCGACGTAGATTATTTTAAACTCTATAATGACAACTACGGGCATGGAAAAGGTGATACTGCTCTTACAAAAGTGGCTCTCACTCTGCAAAAAAATCTAAAACGACCTTTTGATATGGTTGCAAGATACGGCGGAGAGGAATTTGTAGTTGTTTTAAAAGATATAGATAGAGAGGGCGTTGAAAAAGTTACAGCATCTCTACTTGAATCAGTTCAAGAGTTAAAAATTCCGCATGAGTACTCTACTGCAAGCAATTATGTATCTATAAGCATCGGTGTCTCTTTTAAAGATGTCACAGAAGAAAAATCCAAAGACCAACTGCTAGAAGAGTCTGATAATGCTCTATATAAAGCAAAAACAACCGGCAGAAATAAATATGTCATAGTTGCTTAAGACATTTTCGCTAAAATAGCACTACTATTTTTCAACAAAGAGCCTAAATTTGTCACTAAACCTAAAAACGTACACCGAACATTTTACAAATCCGCTCTACCTTGAGAGCGGACGTATTTTAGAGCCATATGATATAACTTATGAGACTTATGGCACAATCAACGACGAAAAAAGCAATGTCGTTGTCATCTGCCATGCACTCACCGGTTCACACCACTGTGCGGGAACTTATGAGAGTGACAAAAAACCTGGTTGGTGGGACAATCTTGTTGGTTCTGGAAAGGCTGTTGATACTGACAAATATTTTGTAATTTGTACAAATGTAATCGGGAGCTGTTTTGGTTCAACGGGACCTATGAGCCCGCAACACCCGCATCACAATCCATACCGTTATAAATTTCCTGTTGTAACAATCAAAGACATGGTAAAAGCCCAAAGAATTCTTTTTGACAAGCTCGGCATTCACAGCGTACATGCAATTATTGGCGGTTCAATGGGCGGTATGCAGGCACTTATGTTTGCAATCCACTACCCTAATTTTGCATCAAAAATCATATCTATGGCTACAACATACGCAACTCAACCATGGGCTATAGCCTTTAACAAGGTAGCACAGGAATCAATTCTAAAAGACCCAGACTTTAAGGGCGGCTATTACGACAGTCATACGATTAAAGAAAATGGATTGTCCGGTATGGCGGTAGGGAGAATGGCCGGATACATAAGCTTTTTATCTTATGAATCAATGCAGAGTAAATTTGGCAGAGATTACAAGAGCACCGACGGTCTTTACGAGCTTTTTGGAAAGTTTCAGATTGAACTGTTTCTAGAGTACAACGGCTACAACTTTACGAAATGGTTTGACCCGCTCTCTTACCTCTACATAACAAAAGCTATAAATATTTATGACCTATCCCGCGGGTTTGACTCCCTTAGCGAAGCTTTAAGAAAAATCACTACAGAGCTGCACCTTATGAGTTTTAGCAACGACCAGCTCTTTAAAAACTTTGAGATGAAAGAGATAAACGACACTCTTACTAAGATTGGAAATACAAATCACAGCTATATTGATATAGAGAGCGACTACGGGCATGATGCCTTTTTGGTTGAAGTTGAAAAATTTGAAGAGTATGTAAAGGATATTTTAAATGGCTAAAGAAAAGTTGACTAAAGAAGCTGAAGGCTTTACTGAAGAAAGCGGAGCTTTTACTAAAGAAGCCGAAGGCTTTGAAGCAAAACTTGAGAGTGCAAAAAAAGTTTTAGAAACACTTATGAACCCGGAGATAACGCTTCAAGACAGCTTAAGGGCATACGAAAAAGGGATGAGTGAACTTTCAGAAGCGCAAAAAATATTAGAAGAGGCGCAGATAAAAATTACAGAGATAAAAGGAAAGTAAAAATGCTTGCATTTTGTAGCGATAAAATTATCCATAAAGATGATTTATAGTGAGAGCGGCTGTACTTCAACTTAGCGCTCAAGGCATGAGCTCTACTAAACTCTACAACTATATCCGCATTGCTTCCAAGCAAGGTGTTAAGGTTTTGCTTTTAGGCGAATACATACTAAACCCTTTCTTCAACGAGCTTAAAACTCTTCCCCTAAGTATGATAAAAGAACAAGCTCTGCACCAGATAAAAGTCTTGAAAGAGCTGGCATTTACATATAAAATCACTATTATTGCACCTCTTATTATTGTAAAAAAAGAGAAGGTCTATAAAACAATTGCTAAATTTTCTCCCACTTCTTGTTCTTACTATCAACAACAAATTCTTATAAACTACCCTCACTGGAATGAGGAGAAATTTTTTGCAAATGAGACAAAAGCTATCCAAACACCTCTAATGTTTAAAATTGAGGGATTTAAATTTGCTGTTATGAGCGGATTTGAACTTCATTTTGATGAGATGTTTCAACACCTCTCTTCTAAAAATATTGATTGTATTTTAGTTCCAAGCGTATCCACTTTTGACTCTTACGAGAGATGGAAAGCACTCATACTCTCCCGCGCATTTACTCATAACTGCTATATTTTAAGAGCAAACAGAATCGGCGAATATGCAGATAAAAACAATAGTTGGAACTTTTACGGCGATTCACTTTTAGCTTCGCCAAACGGCGAGCTTTTAGAACATCTCGGAAACAAAGAGGAGCTGATGATTGTAGATATGAACCACTCTGAAATAGTTCAATCCAGAAAAACTTGGGGATTTAAAGAAGTCATACACAAAAGAAGTCTGCTATGATGACATATTTTCATCGTCAAGTTCAGCTCTGGGGAGAAGAGACTCAATCTCTGTTGCAAAATAAAAAGATAGCGATTGTAGGTGCCGGCGGACTTGGAAGTTCGTTAGCTTTTGCTTTGGGTGCCAGCGGAATAGGCGAGATTCACATAATTGATTTTGATGAAGTATCCATCCACAATATCCATCGTCAGATTGCCTTTAAAATCGGCGATGAGGGCAAAAACAAAGCTGCCATCAACGCAATGCTTATTGGTGCGCGATGCCCTTTTGTAAAAGCCGTTGCCCATGAGTGCAACTTTGATGAGTGGTGTAAAAAAAATATAGCCGTTGATTTGATTATCGATGCAACCGACAATCTCCCTACCCGCGGTGAAATTGACAGCTATGCAAAAAGCAAAAATTTGCCTTGGATTTATGGAAGTGTTGAGGCATTTCACGGGCAGGTCTGTTTTTTTCATGACTCATCATTTAGAGACGCTTTTAAAATAATATCAAAAACTCCGGCAGGAATTGCAGCTCCCATAGTTATGCATATTGCCTCACTTCAAGCAAATCTTGCGCTCAGACATCTAGCAGGACTAAGTGTAAAAAAAGACTGGCTCTACTACCTGTTTTTTGACAGTGACGGAGAGCTAATAACTCAAAAATTTGCTCTTCCAAAACCATAAGGAGTTCACTTTCCATCGTTCCCATATTCAAAGAATAGCAACGAAGAAATCACTCAATAAAAGAAGTATAATTCCTATATAAGCATAAAATATATATAATGAGAAATATATTTCATCTTTAGGAGCTTTTATGACACTTCAAGAGCTAGGACTAGAAATAAAAAATCTTCGTAAACATAGCAAATACTCTCAAGATGAGATGGAGAGTTTTAGCGGCACAACAAAGAGAACCATATCTAAAATAGAAAACGGCTTTGTAGATGAAGTGGGTATCAAAAAAGTGGAGATGATTTTAAATCTGCTTGGATATGAACTAAGCATAAGACCAAAAGGTCGTCCAAAAACATTAGAAGAGCTGCAAAATGAAAGAAAATAATTTAAAAGTTTATCTCAACAAAACCCACAGCGGCAATTTGACTTATGAGGACGAGAGATATATTTTTAACTATCTTGATGGCGCTAAAGATGTAGTGAGTCTAACTATGCCCATCCGTGCGGCTAGTTGGGAGAGTAAAAAATTGCATCCAATTTTTGAGATGAATCTTCCAGAGGGTGCGCTCAAAGAGGCTATCAAAAACCATTTTGCAAAAATTATCAGCATGGATGACATGAGCCTTTTGCGGCTTATCGGTCCTTATATGCTTGGTCGTGTAAAATTTGAGAAGATTATCGATGAAGAGGAAGTTTTAGAGCTTGATAGCATCCTAAACACATCAAAACAAAATCTTTTTGATGAACTGATGGAGAGATTTGCTATCCGTTCAGGAGTTTCAGGCGTTCAACCAAAACTGCTTTTAAGTGCGCACAATAAAACTACTATGAAGCTTGAGCACTATATAGTCAAATCTTGGGAGAAGGAGTATCCAAATCTCG
The DNA here is from genome assembly GCA_030654155.1 of Sulfurimonas sp. Classification (GTDB taxonomy): domain Bacteria; phylum Campylobacterota; class Campylobacteria; order Campylobacterales; family Sulfurimonadaceae; genus Sulfurimonas. The sequence goes on from JAURYA010000138.1 coordinate 4,323, forward strand.
CTCTCAATGAGTACTTTTGTATGCGAGCCGTTCAACATGCGAATCTTCCTACACCTGAGTTTTATCTAAGCGATGATTTTTCTATGTTTGTTATGAAAAGATTTGACATAAAAGAGGACTGCAACTACTTTGGTTTTGAAGATATGTGCGTACTTACTGCACGAGCAACAGAGCAGAAGTATGACGGAAGTTATGAGGAGATATCAAGAGTTATTAAAGATGTTATCCCTGCTTCAAAACAAAAAGAGAGTCTTAAACTGTTTTTTAAAGCTCTTATCATGAACCATCTTTTACAAAACGGTGATGCTCACCTTAAAAACTATGGCATCCTCTATGAAAATGATTTTTATGACGCCTCTTTGGCACCTATCTACGATGTCATCACGACAACAGTATATATCAAAAATGACATTCCGGCTCTTAAACTCGGTGATGGAAAACTTTGGTGGAGAGAAAAAACTTACAAAGCGTTTGCAAAACAGAGTTGCGCCATCTCAAACAAAGAGTATGAAGAGATACTGTATGAGTGCTGCGAGGCTATAAGAACGACAAAAAAAGAGGTCGAGATTTTTGTACAAAAACATCAAGATACTCAGGAGTTTTTATCTTTACTAGTAGATAAATGGATGGAGACGATATAAGGCGTATAGTTATTTTTTATAATTTTTACTATACTTCGTTTTATTATTTTTACTTGGGGTTCACTTTGAAATTTTTATCTATCCTTTTTTTACTTGTTTTTAATCTTTTTGGCGCAGAGGTTGTAAATGTGTCGCAAAAACCAAAAACCGACCTTGAATCAATAGCAAAACATGCCATAAAATTCGGTACAGGCAACGCAAGCGATGTATATGTTTTTGTAGATCCTTTATGCAAATATTCTCGTGAGCTTATAAAAAAGATAGAAGCAAACAAGATGCTGCAGCTATCAAATACGTACTACATCTTTTTATACAGACTGCCTCGCATTGACTCTGAAAAAATCATACAGTACATTTATGAGTCAGATAATCCAAAACAAACACTCATAGATATAATAGTTGATGAGGAGATAGTAGATGTCGAAAATTTCGAGGCTAAAGAGAGCACCATAAAAGCGCTACAAGAAATTGCAGCTGTTGCTGCAACTCTTAATATGACACAGCGACCGTATATGATCTCTTTTGATAGAGACTCTAAATACTGCAGGGTTTCAGAGGGAGCTGCTTCGTGCCTGGAAGAGCTTGAATAGGTCATTAACCTGCCCTTTATAGATTTTAGATATAATTGCACCCACTAAAGCTGGCAGGAAAACGATGAATTTTGAACCATATCCATTTGAAAAACTAAATAATTTACTAGAAAATATTACGCCAAATAAAAACTGCGAACCATCTGTTTTAACTATCGGCGAACCGCAATTTGAAACTCCTGATTTTATACAAAAAGCACTCTGCCAAAACTCTTCACAGCTAAGAAAATACCCTAAAACGGCGGGTGAAGAGAATCTAAGAACAGCTCAAAGAAAATTTGTCAGAACAAGATTTGGAGTTGAGCTTCGTGATGAGCAGATTATCCCTACTTTTGGAACAAGAGAGGTTCTGTTTAACTTTCCGCAATTTTTTCTTTTTGACAAAAAAGAGTCGACTATCGCCTTTACAAACCCTTTTTACCAAATCTATGAGGGTGCCGCGATTGCTTCAAGAGCAAAAACCATCTATCTAAATTTGACCAAAGAGAACAACTTTAAACCAGAGATTGATGAAGAAAAATTATCTGCATGTCATCTTGTTATTTTAAACTTTCCAAACAACCCGACAACCTCTACACTTAGTGTAGAAGAGCTTGGAGAGTGGGTAAAACTCGCACTCAAACATGATTTTGTACTCTTGAATGATGAGTGTTACAGTGAAATTTATACAGATAAACCTGTACCTTCACTCCTTGAAGCTTCGCTACATGTAGGAAATAAAACATTTAAAAATGTGCTTGTTATCAACTCTATCTCAAAACGCTCATCCGCTCCGGGGCTTCGTTCAGGATTTATTGCAGGTGATGAAAATATCTTAAAAGATTATATAAATTACAGAACTTACATAGGTTGTGCTTCACCTCTTCCTCTTCAAAGTGCAGCTGCCGTAGCTTGGAGTGATGAGGAGCATGTCGGTGTTGCAAGGGAAATTTACAAAAAAAACTTTGAAGCAGCACGTGATATTTTGGGTATAGAGATTCCCGAAGCAACTTTTTATATCTGGCTAAAAGTTCCCAACGCTCTAGAGTTTACTAAAAAACTTTACCGCGACTACAACGTAAAAGTTTTACCCGGAGAATATCTGGCAAGAGCGGATGAAAATGGATTTAATCCAGGAAAAGATTTTATCAGAATTGCTCTGGTAGAAGATACACAAAAAACAAAAAGCGCACTAAAGAGAATTAAGGAGTGTTTATCATGAGTAAAGTAGAAAGTTTAAAAGCAGAAGTTTTAAAAGCACAGCAAAACTTTGATATAGCATCTTTGTATGTTCTTGAACAAAAGGCGCATGACACTTTTGACGAGAAGGCGCTTAGCGGATTTTATGCAAATATTCTTGATTTGGCACTGGAGAGATTAACGGACACTCTGGAGGCTCATAGAGTTATGGATATAAACGAAGTTCAGGATTTTGCAACGCTTAGAGCGCTCTATGAGTATGCGATAGAGAACTACAGCGCAGGTCAGACGGCAGATGCAAGCGCTCTGTTTGAAGTTCTTAGCGGTCTAAGCAACGATGAGAAGTTCTCAAAAGCGATGAAATTTCACTGGATTGCCTCTAAAGAGAATCTTACTTTAGATGATTTTCTAGATAACATTGCCGATGTAGATGCAACACAAAATGCAGGTACTTTTTATATAAGTTGTTTTAATAAAGAGGCACAAAAATTGCTGGGTATTTCCCAAACAGATGCGGAGTAAGCGCATGAAAATTCATTTTATCGGAATCGGCGGAATCGGTATATCTGGTTTAGCGCAATATATGCACTATAAAGGTCATGAAATCAGCGGTTCAGACATCTCTGACACCATTATTACTCAAAAACTCCGCAAACTTGGTATAGCCGTTACAGTTCCACATGATGCATCTGCAATTAACAATCAAGATTTGGTTGTCCACTCTGCAATTATTCGTCCTGACAATCCTGAAGTTATCGAAGCAAAAGCAAAAGGCATTGAAGTCCTTGCCCGCCGCGAGGCACTGCTGCATATTTTAAACACCTCTAAAGTTTACGCTGTTGCGGGTGCTCACGGAAAAAGCACGACTACCGCGATTTTAACTTCGATTATGGAAGGCTCGGCGATTATCGGCGCAGAGTCAAAAGCGTTCGGCTCAAACGTAAGATACGCACCGCAGAGCGATGTTATGATTTTTGAAGCTGATGAGAGCGACGGAAGTTTTATAAACTCAAATCCTTACTGCGCAATCGTCATAAATGCAGAACCTGAACATATGGAGTATTACGACTACAATTATGAACTCTTCTACGACTCATATAGAACTTTTATAAAATCTGCTCCTTGCCGTGTTTTAAATGCGGAAGATAAATTTCTAAGCACATTAATAGACGAAATAGATGCTATTTGGCTCTACCCCAGCAAAGATATTACAAATATAGAGTTTATTCTGATAAACGATGAGCCGCATACAAGATTTACCCTTAAAGATTTAGGCAGTTTTGATGTTTGGGGATTTGGAAAACATATAGCTCTTGACGCGGCTTTGGCTATTTTAGCGGCAAACGAGTCTATGGACATCGAAGAGATAAGAGAAAATATACTTACATTTAAGGGCATCAAAAAGCGTTTTGATATTGTTGGAGCCGAAAAAGACAGTGTTATTATTGACGATTACGGACACCACCCCACAGAGATAAAAGCAACATTTGAATCAGTAAAAGAGTATGCGCTTCTTAAAGGTTTTGACAAAATTACAGCGATTTGGCAACCGCACAAATACTCTCGAACAATAGACAACCTCGAAGAGTTTATAAACTGTTTTGAGGGTGCGCAGGAGCTTATAATCCTCCCTGTATGGGCTGCAGGCGAAGCAAGCAGGGATATTGACTTCAAAGAGAAGTTTAAAAGATACAACCTGACAATGGCAGACAACATCACAAGAGCGAACAACACCATAACCATCATCAAAGACAAAGAGGAACTTAAAACCCTTGACAAAGGTCTTATTATCGGCTTTGGTGCCGGTGATTTAACTTATCAGATAAGAGGGACTGCATAGTGGCATATATAGCTGGAATCATAGTTACAGGGCTCTTTTTTTTGGCTCTGCACTACTTTACCGAACTAACTCATAAACAAAAAGCTTTGGTAACTGCGGTAATTTTATCCATAGTGTTGTCTGCGATTGCGTTTAATAGCTACAGCAATGCACAAAGCCAAAAAATGCTGGATGTTGTTAATAAATTTAATCAGCACAGCACTGTTAAATGTAACGGTACTGATGTAAATAGTACAAACTTCACCCTAAGCATAGGGACATACACTTTTATAGGCAAAAAAAATACTCCAAACTTTGGTCAGATGATTAGTGCGTCTAAATGCGAGTAGAGAACAGCTCAAAGATTGATACGCTAATAAATCAACTCGATTTAAGCGATCATATAAACGCATTTAAGCACTTTTTCTCACGCGAGAGTTCTCTTTACATTGAGGGCGACCAAGAGCTGCACTACCGCTACATTAAAGCGCTTGATGCAATAGAGTTTAAAGCTCCGCCAAAAGTTGCCGACTTCACAAATATAAAGTTCCACCTTCAAAAGCTCGGTGTACTGCAATTTGAACAGATTTTTGAAATCGTAAAAGTTATCAGATATTTTCGCTACTTTAAAAATATGGAGCTAAAGGGAATTATCGGCGAGTGGATGGATAAGTTTGTCATAGAACCAAAGTTTTTTGAGGTTGAGAAGTACTTCACAAGTGATGGCAAGTTTGATGAAAATCTTGACGAAGTTCTATTTGGTCTAGGCAAAAGCATAAAAGAGCACAAGGCTAATATCAGCAGCTCTCTAAAGAGGCTAACATCAAGCCCAAAACTTTCACCGTATCTCATTGACACTCAAGTTCATCTCATAAACGATGAGGAGTGTCTCTTAGTTCGCGGCGGTTTTAACCATGTGCTTCGAGGCGCCATAGTCGGCAGAAGCAGCAGCGGCGGCTTTTACGTCTCGCCGGATAGCATACTAAAAACAAAAGAGCAGATTCGCTACATTGTCCAAGAGCGAGATGCCATCTTTTACACCTATGCAAAAGAGTTCTCATCAAAACTTCTCGAGCTTTTGCCGTTTATCTCATTTTGCGACAAGGAGTTTACAAAGTTTGACAACTATCAGGCGAGAGTTCTCTTTGCCAGAAGTAAAAACCTCCATATAGTAAAATCAAAAAAAGATTCTAAAATCATTTTGGAGGAGTTCATCCACCCTGCCCTTCACCACGCAAAACCGATACATGTAGATTTTTCCAAAAATATTTTGATGATTACCGGTGTAAATGCCGGCGGAAAAACCATGCTTTTAAAGTCGATTTTAAGTGCCGCTTTTATGGCAAAATATATTATTCCCATGAAGCTAAACGAGCACAAGTCGCACATTGGCAGCTTTAAAAACATACTCGCCATCATTGACGACCCACAAAACGTAAAAAACGACATCTCAACCTTTGCAGGGCGTATGCAGCAGTTTTCAAAAATATTTGAGCACAAAGATGCCCTTGTCGGAGTTGACGAGATAGAGCTCGGAACTGACAGCGACGAGGCAGCCGCACTCTTTAAAGTTATACTTGACGAGCTGGTTTTAAAAGGGCAGAAAATAGTCGTTACAACGCACCACAAACGACTTGCCGCACTGATGGCTGACCGTGATGACGTAGAGCTTATGGCGGCGATTTATGATGAGCAAAACAGAGTTCCGACTTATGAGTTTATGCACGGAATTATCGGCAAGAGCTACGCATTTGAGACAGCCAGCAGATACGGAATCTCAAACAAAATAGTAAACGAAGCCAAAGCTCTATACGGCGACAACAGCGAGAAGCTAAATATGCTCATAGAGAGAGGCTCGCAGTTAGAGCGTGAGTTGAAGCAAAAAAACAAAAAAGTTGATGAGAAGCTAGAAGTTCTAGAAGCCAAAGAAAGAGATTTAAAAGAGCTTAAAGAGAGAATTTTTATAGAGTTACAAAAAGAGAAGATTGCGTTAAAAGAGAGTTACGAGAGTGCAATAAACGAAGCAAAACAGGCTGCTCGAGCAGGAGATATGAAAACAATTCACAGAGCAATGAACGAAGCGAACAAGAAGCTGCCTGTTGAAAAAAAAGAGCAGGTAAAACTACATGTTGATTTTAAAGTCGGCGATAATGTGAAGTACCATAGCAAAAAAGGCGTAATTGCTGCTATGAAAGATAAAGATGAGGCTATCGTTGAAGTAGATGGAATGCGTGTTCGAGTGAAAACATCTCATCTTAAACATACCCAAATATTACAGCACAAACCTCGCACAGATATAAATTTGCAAGTTGAAAAAAGAGCCGGACTAAAGTGCGATTTGCATGGCATGAGAGCAGAAGAAGCAATGGAAACACTGGACAAATTTATCTCAGATGCGCTCATAAACGGCTGGGACGAGGTGATTGTCTATCACGGCATCGGAACGGGAAAACTATCATATGCCGTTAAAAACTTTCTCTCTGCTCATCCAAAAGTTAAAAAATTTGAGGACGCTCCCCAACATATGGGCGGTTTTGGCGCAAAACTAGTTACTCTTTAAAATCTTTTTACTTATAAAAATAAATTTATTATTATTTCTGTTTATATTTCATCATCTTTATAGCTATATAATTGCATATTGACAGTGCACAAGGAGAACGATGAGCATTCTAAAACAATTACTAAAATATTATCTATATATGATATTAATATTTTTTATAGGCAGGCTATCTCTGTTTATACTCTATTTCGACAACTTTAAAGACAGCGGTGTAGATTACTGGCTAACTTTCGTCCACGGTCTGAGAATGGACACCATAACCGCCTCCGTATTTTTGCTTATTCCTATGATGCTTCTAACGCTTAGTCCCCAGAGATTAAAATATTTTGTAAATAAATTTCTAAAATACTACTTTTTGGTAGTTTTATCAATCATTATCTATATAGAAAATGCAACTTTCCCCTTCATTGCACAGTATGATGTGCGACCAAACTACCTTTTTGTTGAGTATCTAGTCTATCCAAAAGAAGTGTTTGCAATGATATTTGCAGACTATAAACCGGAACTTTTTATTGCTTTTTCTATGATAACTGCTTTCATATATCTCTATCTGAAATATGCCAAAGATAGTGTCACAGCACTGTTTGACACTAGCTATAAAAAACGATTGATTCTGTTTTTACCTCTATTTTTACTGCTATTTATGGGTGCACGTTCATCATTTGGTCACAGACCTGCCAACACATCCGATGCAATGTACACAACGAACAGAATGGTCAACGAGATAACAAAAAACTCTATATTTAGTATTGTTTATGCGGTATATATCAACAACAGACACGGAAGCGGAGAGATACAAAAACGATACGGAAAAATGGATATCAAAGAGGCGCTCTCTAGGGTTCAAAATAGACTCAATATTCAAAGCATAGATGCTGCCTCCCCATTCTCAAGGATTGAAGAGAGCCATTTTAAAACTGCAAAGCCAAAAAATCTGGTTATCTTTGTTCAAGAGAGTTTGGGCTACCAGTTTGTTGAGGCAACTGGCGGAGAAAAAGGAATTACACCAAATTTAAATAGATTAAGCAAAGAGGGAATTTTATTTAAAGATTTATACTCAAATGGAACAAGAAGCATTAGAGGTTTAGCGGGAGTTTCTGCCGGTAACCTTGCGGTTCCAGGTGAAGGTGTATTAAAGAGAACTAAATCTCAAAGTGACTTTTTTACTATTGCAACAGCGCTAAAACCATTTGATTATCACACAACTTTTATGTATGGCGGTGAGAGTAGATTTGACAATATGCGAAGTTGGTATGTTGGAAATGGGTTTGATGAAATCATAGACCAGCCATGCTTTGAGAATCCTAGTTTTGTTGCCCCATGGGGAGTGTGTGACGGAGATTTGGCTGAGAGAGCAAACGAAGAGTTTAAGAAGATGCATGCCAAAAATCAAAAATTTGCCACCGTTATGTTTTCACAGTCAAACCACTCTCCATTTGAGTACCCATACGAAAAAATTGAGTTAATAGATGGAGTTCCTACAAACAGCGTAAAAAATGCTGTTAAGTACGCAGATTTTGCTATCGGGCGTCTGTTTGAACTTGCAAAAAAAGAGGAGTACTACAAAGATACTATTTTTGTAGTAGTTGCGGATCATAATGTTAGAGTTTATGGCGGTGATATGGTTCCTGTTGATATGTTTCACATTCCTGCACTTATCTTAGGAGCAGACATCAAGCCAATGACATATGATAAAATTGCTACACAACCGGATGTTCTGGCAACTGCGTTAGACTTGATTGGGCTTGATTTGAAATATCCTATTATGGGACACTCTATTTTTAGTGATAAAAAACAAAATATATCACTGATGGAATTTCATGGAGCCTACGCATTGCGGGTGGATAATAAAGTTTCAATTATTGCTCCAAACAAGGAAGCAGTTACATTTTTGTATAAACAGCCGGCTTCATATTTGGATAAAAACGCTCATCTAACTCCTACCGAACATGACACGGAGCTGGAAAAAGATGCACTGGCGTTTGTCTTAACCTTAGACCATCTGTACGATAAAAAATTGTATAGATAAGGGAATGAAATTGTTTAGAAATATAACACAGATTAAACTTATAGCATTTACGGCGCTATTTTTTGTGCTGTTTGACAATGTTGCATTTTTTCAAAATGTGGCAGATGTCTATCCGCTTAGTAGCTTTGAAAATATCGCTTTTGTATTATCTCTTGGTGTTATTTTATTTGCTTTTACTGTTTTGCTCTTTACACTACTAAGTTCAAAATATACAACTAAACCTTTTCTGATAACAGCAGTTATAGTCTCATCGTTTACAAACTACTTTATGAACACTTATCATATAGTGATTGATGACTCTATGATAAGAAATGCAATGCAGACAGATATGCATGAGTCAATGGATTTATTTACTATCAAACAACTTGCATATCTTCTTTTATTAGGCGTTTTACCTTCTATCATAATATACAAAACTAAAATTGAGTACGGCAGTTTAAAATCGGAAATAATTTTAAAAATTAAGACAATTGCACTTTCTATATTAATCATTATTATTATTCTATTTAGTTTCAATAAATTTTACACATCGTTTTTTAGGGAACATAAACCTCTAAGATACTACACAAACCCTACTTATTGGATTTACAGTATCGGCAACTATGCTGGCAAGACTCTCAATTCTGGACCTGTTTGCCTAGATAAAATGGGAGAAGATTGCAAAATCACAGAAGAAGAAAATGAACCAAAAGAGTTGATTATTCTTGTAGTCGGAGAGGCAGCAAGAGCTGATAGATTTTCTTTAAACGGATACGAAAAAGAGACTAATCCGCTGCTTGAAAAAGAAGACATTATTAACTTTTCAAATATGTACTCATGTGGAACTTCAACAGCCGATTCCGTGCCTTGTATGTTCTCTCTTTTTGGCAGAGCTAATTACAGTTACAAAAAAGGCATAAAAACAGAAAATATTTTAGATGTGCTGATGCACAACGACCATCTTGAAATATTATGGAGAGATAACAATTCTGACTCCAAAGGTGTTGCACTTAGAATTCCTTATGAGGATTATAAATCACCTGCAAACAATACTATTTGTGATGAGGAGTGCCGCGATGAGGGGATGCTTGTTGGGCTTGACAAATATATAGAAGCCCATAAAAACAAAGATATCTTAATTGTCCTTCACCAGATGGGGAACCATGGACCGGCTTATTATAAAAGGTATCCAAAAGAGATTGAAAAATTTACACCTACATGTAAAACAAATCAGCTTGAAAAATGTACACAGGAGGAGATTGGAAATGCTTATGACAATGCCATTCTTTATACAGACTATTTTTTATCAAAAGTTGTAAATTTTTTAAAACCGTACTCAAAAGAGCACGCAACTGCAATGATTTACATGAGCGACCATGGGGAGAGCTTAGGTGAAAATGGCTTATATCTTCATGGTATGCCTTATTTTATGGCACCTGAGACGCAAACACATATCGGCGCGATGATGTGGTTTGGAGATGAGATGAAAAAAGATATAGATACAGCAAAACTAAAATCATACAGCAATAAGGCATTTTCACACGATAACCTATTTAGTACGATTTTAGGATTGTTTGAAGTGGAGACAAAAATATATAATAAGAATATGGACATACTAAAAGATGCAACAATCGAGGAGTAGAGAGTTATTAATTACACTGTTTTTGCTTCTAGGTGTAATTCTACTATTTGCTTTTACAAATCTTGATATTTTTATACAAGAATTTTTTTATAATGTAAATACTCATCAATGGTTTTTAGATAAAGATGAACCTGTACTAAAGTTTATCTTTTACGACGGAATTAAAAAATTGCTGATTCTGTTTGCTCTTACTATTCTTTTGATTTTGATTTTTTTCAGAAAAAACAAAACAGTTTTGGAGTATCAAAAAGGCTTGATAATTGTTATATTATCTTCTATTGCGGTGCCTTTAATTGTTGGCGAGTTAAAAGCCATCACAAATATGCCGTGCCCAAAAAACACACAACATTTTAACGGTAAATATCCGGAGGTAAATGTATTTGAGTGTTATCCGCAAGAGTTTAAAGAGCAAAATCCTAACTGCAGTATAAAGTGTTGGCCGGCAGGACATGCAAGCGGAGGTTTTGCACTGCTTTCACTCTTTTTTTTATTTAAAAGTCAAAGAAATCAAAAAAGAGCTGTTATAATTGCTTTGAGTGTCGGATTTAGCATGGGCATATACAAAATG
>JAURYA010000065.1 GCA_030654155.1 Sulfurimonas sp.
TTGCTTGAGACGGTTTTTAACCTTGGAAGTCTCCACGAGCGCGAGAGTAGCAACTTTTCAAAACTCTTTAAAGTCTTTCCCTCATTGGAGTTAGTGTACGTCTGCGATGAAAAAAGCATGATTCAGATTTCCCAAAACATAACATGTAAAAAATAAAAGAGCAGAAATTAAAGAGCTATTAGCTCTGAAATTTCCGAAAAAACAACTGCTCTGCGCTGCTCTTTTGTATCTAAAATCCTCTCACACAGCAGCGCTAAATTTTCATCTGCGTTTGGCGCTAGTGAGCGGATATTTTGTAATTTCTCGTTTTTGAGTGTATTTGTAAATCTATCATACGCCGAGTATGCCTCTCTCCCGGCAAGTTTGTAATAAACTCTTCGCCCGATTTCAAATAGTTCAAACTCTTCGTTTCTTCCACTATTTGTTTTCTCGCTAAAACCTATCTCGATGTCGATATTTTTCTCTCTTAGGTATGCTGCGAGTTTCATAATAAAGCCGATTGCCTGAGGTGTGTAGAGTTTTAAAACTCTCTCATTAAACTGCTCAAAACTCTCAAACGGATTTTTAACTCTTTTATACTCAAGCATTAAACTCTCTACAAAAAGATGCGCATGTCGCAGAGGAGCTGATTTTATGACTGTATATCCCTCAAGCCCTTCGCTTGTAATTTTTCCGCCAAGTGAGATATTTACAGCTCCCTCCATTTCGCCATCTATTTTTACTTTGCATCCCTCAAAACCAATATCGCCAAGCCCATGCAAACCGCACCCTTTAACGCACCCTGACCAGTACATCCTAACTCTTCCATCGGCTATTGGCACTTTTTTCTCAAGATACTCCGCCATATTTATCGCATCGCTTTTGTTCTCTATAACCCCAAAAGAGCAGTGCTGCGAGCCTGCACATGCGATAAGATGATTTTTATAAAGCGAATCTACACTTCTGTATTTTTTAAAGAGCGGCTCAGATAATAATGAGTTCACCTCTTTTACACCGAAAATATAGAGGCTCTGCTCAATGTCAAAACGGATTGCGCCGTTTCCAAATTTCTCGCTCATGTATGCCACGCTTATCAAATCGCTTCCGCTAAAAATTCCGGCAGGAACAACCATGTGAACACCAAAAGTTCCGTTACGAAGCTGCACCTTTCCATGGTCGGGATCGTTAAAATCAAGCTTTGTCATAGTCTCGCCTGCAGTCGCAAAATCAACTCCTGCATTTTCGCGTATTGCTCTGCTTATCTCGCTCATCCCGACTGCTTCAACGAGAAAAGAGAGTCTATTTTTGTTTCTGTTATCTCTAAAACCAAATCTTCTAAAGATGTCTATAATGGAGTCATAAGCTTTTTCTACCTGTTGCGGAAGAAGAAAAATGTCAGCACTTTTTGCCACTTTTCCGACTTTTCCGCCAAGGTACATGTTATATCCCCAAAGCCCATCTTTTTGCGCTAAAACAAAACAGCAGTCATGGCTAAAAGCGTTGCATCTGTTTGAGATGGAACCGGTAATTGAAGTGTTAAATTTTCTAGGAAGCGCGCTTATCCACTCATGGTTATGCAAAAATCTACTCTCTAAAACCTTCAAAATCTCATACGACGGCAAAACATTGTCAAAACCGTCACAATCAAGCGGGTCAGTTACAATATTTCTAAAGTTATCCACTCCTGTTTGATATGAGCTTATCCCCACGGAGCCCATTTTCTCAAATATAGTCGGTATATTTTTTATATCAATATATCTAAACTCTATCTGCGCTCTTGTTGTGATGTCTATGTAATCATCTGCGAACTCTTTTGCAATCTCGCCAAGAACTCTCGCTTGAGCTGCATTTAAGTAGCCGCCTGTAATGCGTACTCTAATCATAAATTTTTGTGGCGTTTGTGAGTCTTTGTCATAGATGCCAAAACATTTTAAAAAGTAGCTTTTATCTTCATCAGGTATTGAGCTATATCCGTTTTTTGCATAAAATCCAAGCATATCAAACGCCTCTTTTGGTGTTTTAAGTGCTTTTGTCTCTTCAACTTTGTTAAGTTTTTTAGCTCTTGCTTCATACGCTTTTTGTAACTCTACCATTTTGACTCCGATCTCTATCGAATATAGTCACAATTTTAGCAGTTAAAGAAAATATAAAGAGCAATCAACTGATTAAATTTTAGACAATTTACTGGTATATAATAAAATTTATTTTGCTAAAGTTTTGCTATTAATTTTTTAATTAAGAAAAATTTAATTGCAAGGATAAAAGATGACAGATTCTGTTGATGTGTTGCAGATGCTTAAACTCGTCTATACGTTCTACACCATTTCGGTGATTTCACTTATAGGGTGGTTCGCTCTGGGAGTGGTCAACCCAAAAGGCAAACCTCGTATAGTCAAAGCCTCTACATTTTACACCTATGTTGGTGCGCTCATTACACTCGGCGTGGCGATTCATATCGTCACATTTAACAAGATTCCGTGGGTGGAGATTGACTTTAAAAGAGACTCTCTCAAACCCGCCCAAGTGGTCAATATCACTATTGAGAAGCATGAGTTTCAACTTCCAAGCCCGAAGATAGAGCTTAAGTGCAATGAGTATGTTCTTTTTGATGTTGTCTCAAAAGATGTTACTTACGGTTTTGGGATTTTTAGACAAAACAACTCGATGGTTACGCAGATGCAAGTTCTTCCAGGAAGTAAAAACGACCTTATGTGGAAGTTTGGCAAAAACGGAGTTTACCATTTGCGCTCTACGGAGTATTCAGGACCTAAGGGTGCAAAAATGTACATAAAAGATGTTTTTGAAGTCAAAGGTTGCGACGAAGACGACAAATATTCGCAAAAAGGAGGAAGTTTATGAGTTTTTTACACACTTTAGTCAACGGCAATGAGGGAGGCTTAAAGGCGGATGGTTTGACACCGACGCAAAAAGTCACACTCAGAGCCGTTATCATCGGGGTACTTTACTACGGTTTATCGGCGTTTGAGGGGATGATGATGCGCGCTCATTCCATCACACCGCTTCCAATGCTTAGCGATACGCACTACTTCTCGGTTATGACTGTTCATCCGATAGTTGGGATTTTTGGCTCCACTTACCTTGTGGTCTTTGGCGCATTTACATTTTTAGTGCCTTACTTGATGAAAAAACCGCTCTACAGCGTCAAGCTTGCAAACGCAACATGGATGCTTATCGCTTTTGGAGTGCTACTTGCATGGCTTGGCGGATTTTTGTTTCACTATGCGCCGCTCTACACGCTCTACTGGCCGCTTCCTGTTGATTTTTCACAGTTTGACGCAGTGGGCGGACTTGTTTTTATAACGGGTATAGCACTCATCATGATAGGAACTTTGGGCTTTATCTACAACATTTTTGCAACTGTTTTTTACACCGAAGAGGGAGCAGAAAAAAGACCGTTTAAGCCGCTTCTTATCTCTGCTTTGGGGATCGACGGTATGCTCAACATCTTATACAAAATGACGGGTCGTGAGCCTTACTCCAAAGAGCCGGCAGTTTCGCTTCCGGTCGTGGCAATCTTTCGAGGAACGATAGATACTTTCCTTGATGCGCTTGTCATCCTTACATGTGGTATTTTGATAATGGTTTATATCATCGGTGACCTCTCCGGTGCTTCAATGGACTATAGCTCAGTAAACGCACTTCTTTACAAAAACTTTTTCTGGTGGGGGCTTGACCTCATTGCCGACGGTTTGGTGCTTATTTATGTAGCAGGTTCTTGGTATCTTTTGGCAATGTTAATTACCGGCAAAAAACTTTTTATGCAAAATATCGCAAGAGCGGCACTTCTTTTGGAGCTTATCGTTTCATGGGCGGTCTGGTCGCATCACCTCTTGGCGGATCAGGGACAAAACAACATGATGAAGCTTGTGAGCGGCGAAATGGTAACGGCATTTGAGCTTGTCACGCAGGGCATTGCTATCTTTATCACGCTTGTAACGCTTTGGAGTGCAAGACCTCTTAAAATGAGCAATGAGCTAAAGTTTCTGCTTGGCGGTATTTTAGGGTTTATGCTCGCTGTTCCCGCGGGAATCATTCAAGCAGATATGGGACTTAACCGCATCCTTCACAACACGCAATGGGTAGCAGGTCCGCATTTCCATGTCGCACTGCTTGTCGGACTTACTATGACGCTTTACAGCGCAGTTTATATCTTATGGCCGACACTTACAAACGGTGTCAAGCTCTACAGTCAAAAACTGGCAAACTTTCACTTCTGGGGACAGTTGGTCGGCGGTATCGGTATGGGCGCATTTATGGGAATGGCGGCGATGGACGGCGCGCTTAGACGCACGCTCTACATGGAGGGCGAATACCAAACATACATGATATTGGCAGGCATTTGCGGGCTTCTGCTACTAGCGGCTTGGATTGCACTTTTACTAAACCTCGTTATGAGTGTGGGACTCAAAGGGCTTCTTGGCATCTTTAGCAAATCCAAACTTCAAACTACGGCTTTAGTGCCTGAGGCATAAAAGGAGTTTCAGATGGTAAACATACAAAAAGTATCAAACCAAATTTTAAACGACGGTCTATACAACACGCTTCTCTTTGAGATAAAAGAGAAGCTTTTTTCTAAAGATATTACGCCATTGATGATAGAGAGTATCTTAAGAAGCGAACCATCTCTTATGGGCGAGTACAAAGAGATAAACCGCCAAAGCGAACTCTCAAGCATTCAAATCAAAGAACTTATAGCAAAAGAAGATGATATGCCCGAAGTTGCACAAAGAAAAGAAGAGATAAACAACAATGTTCAAATACTAAAAAATCTCGAAAACTTTGAAGGCGACTCCAAAAACAGCGCCTACCCCATCTGGATAGGAAGCGTTGGCGTGATGATACTCTTTATGGCGCACAACGTCATCGCTCTCTTTAGTGAACTATACACAACGCACGAGAGCGCCGTTTATCTCTTTTTTGGCATCGTTTTACTGCTTACCTACTTTGGCTATATCAAGATAAAAAACAACCATGATGCACAACATGCAATTTTTACTACAACTTATATAAAAACCAAAGAGATGATAGAAAATGGGCTTAAAAGAGAAGACTTTTTGCCTCAAGAGATTTATGTGGAGTAGATAAGATATTTTATCTTTTAAGCATCACTTCAAACACAAAACCGCCAAAGCAACAGCCAAAACAAAAGATATGCCTTGCCAAAAAAGGAGACTATTTTTCTCCACAAGGGGCGGTTTTTTCTTCTTTAAAAACTCCTCGTTGGGGTGACGCAGGTCGTACAAAAACTCAGACAACTCCTCATAACGTTCATTTGGATCTACATGGACTGCTTTTCTAAGCGCCTCATCAACCCATATAGGTATATCTTGATTGTAAAAGTATAAAGAGGTGTATTTCAGCTTCTTTTGCGCTGTTTTTGTTGAAGTTCTTGCTACCTCAACGCCGTAAGGAAAATGCCCTGACAGCATCTGGTAAACAATCACTCCTAGCGAAAAGAGGTCAGATTGTGTCGAACCCGCTTTTGCAATGAAATATTCAGGTGCGGAGTAAAGAGCGGTACCAAGCAGATTTTCCTGCTCAAGACGAATATTTACATCTACAATACCCTCAACTCTTGTCGAACCAAAGTCTATGATTTTAAGTGTGCCTGTGCCGTCTATCATAATATTTTCAGGCCTTAAATCCTGATGTATCATCTCTTGACGATGTAGAGCCATCAGCCCTCTTGCAATCTGCTCTGCCATAGCACGCACTCTCTCTAATGAAGGAGAAGGATTGTCAATCATCCATTGCGTCAAAGTCTGCCCCTCTATATACTCTGAAACATTATAGAGATAGTTGCGTTTGCGTGAGGGTATATATGATTTTGCCACATGCGGGCTTTTGAGACGGCCGGCTATCCACTCCTCCATCAAAAACCGCTCTAAATAGGCTTTGTCACCGCGCATATCAATAGAAGGTATTTTTAGAACGACAGATATGTTTGTTTCATTATCAACGCCAAGATAGACATGGCTTCTGCTGCTGGCACTAAGCTCCCTTATAACAGTATAGCCATCAAACTGCTCTCTTGCTTCAAGCAGAGGCGCGAAAGGTTTTTCCTCTAACTGCCTGTGAATCTCTTTGACATTTTTTTTAGGAAGCGCATCCACACGCACAACCTGAATTGTTATGTTGTCATCACTCCCTGCATCATACGCTTTATCGGCGATGATTTTTGCAATCTCTTCAAAATCATAACGATGTTTTTGCACACTCTGGGTCATAAACGCATCACTTACAAACTCATAGACGCCGTCACTCATAAAGAGAAAAACATCCTCTCTCTCAACTTGAAAACTTGTATAATCCATTCTTATCTGCGAATCCATCCCTAAAGCGCGGCTCAAATAGCTCTTATCTCGTGAAACCCAAAGGCGGTGATCTTGTGTAAGCTGCTCTAAAACACCATCCCGCAAACGATAAATACGTGTATCGCCGGCATGAAAGATGTATGCGGTACTAGATCTCAAAACCATTGCGCTAAATGTGCAGACATACCCTCTGTTTTTATCATAAGAGTATTGGCTTTGCATAGTTTGCGAGTGTAGCCACGAGTTTGCAGCACCCAAAACACGCAACGCCGATTTTTTTACCGACCACGACTCAGGCGTGCTTAAATAGTCCATCAAAAAAGAGGTAACGGCTGTTTTGCTTGCAATTTGGCTGACACTGCTGCTGCCGATGCCATCGGCGATGGCAACAGAAATGCCTTTGTAAGTGAGCTGAGGCTCTTTGGGGATACAGACATCGTGAAAATCCTGATTAATCTCCTTTCGTCCCTTTGTGGAGTACTGGGAGACTGAGACTTCCAATCTGTTTTTCATAGCAGATGCCCTCTAGTTTAATTTTCTTTTTGCGCCGGTTTTTATATGCGTCGCATAAAGAGTGAGACCCGTAAATGCGAGACCGCCTACTAAGTTTCCAAGCACTGTCGGAATCTCATTCCAGATAATATAGTCACTAAGTGTAAAATCGCCGCCCATAATCATAGAGAATGGAAACAAGAACATATTGACGATGGAGTGCTCAAACCCCATAAAAAAGAAGAGCATAATCGGCATCCACATAGCTATTGCTTTCCCGCTCACACTTGTTGAGATCATGGCACCAACAACGCCCATTGAGACCATCCAGTTACAAAGCATACCGCGGATAAAGATAGTAAACCATCCCGCAACTCCATGCTCTTTATATCCTAAAGTGCGTGACTCTCCGATGCTTGCGATTTTTTCTCCGACATCACCGGGTTCTATGGAGTAACCATAAGTAAAAATAAATGAAATCATAAAAGCAACCAACAACGCACCGCCTAAGTTACCTAAAAAAACTAGACCCCAGTTTCGAAGAACCTGATTTACAGTCACTCCGGGTCTTTTATCTATCAGTGCCAGCGGAACCAAAACAAAAACGCCGGTAAGCAAATCAAACCCCATAAGATAGAGCATGATAAAGCCAACAGGAAAGAGCATCGCACCGACAAGCGGTGAACCTGTTTTCATAGAAACAGTTATGGCAAAAGCAGCAGCAAGAGCTAAAATAGCTCCTGCCATAAAAGATCTAATTATCGTATCTTTTGTTGACATATAAACTTTTGACTCACCTGCGTCAACCATTTTTGTGACAAACTCGGTAGGGACTAAATAAGACATGCTAAACTCCTGCTATTATTAAATATTTTTTTCACCTCTTTTTATACTAAAAAA
>JAURYA010000148.1 GCA_030654155.1 Sulfurimonas sp.
CGGTTTTGCGGGGGATCAGGCAGGGGGGAAAAACATCGGCATGGGATTAGCCGGTTACTTTCTGCTGACAATCCTTTTCTGCCTCAGCATGGCAGTGGCCTATCTGATGACCAAAGCCTTTCTGAACCCGCTGATATCGCTTAACGAGCATGTGGAAGTCGCCATCAAGGAAGGGCGGGCCGTCCTGGATTTCCAGGCACCATACAAAGAACTGGACCACCTCAAACGGTCCTTTGACCGCCTGCTGATGCGAAAACCGGCATCTTCACAGGCTCCGGCACCAGACCGTGGTTCAGAGGCAAGAGGGACCTCCGGCCCGGCAGCAAGGCATCAGGAAACGGATGTGCGGCAAAAAGCGGAACCTGCCGCGCCGGCCCTGCCCCGGCTGAATGATTTGACCACGCCCTGGTGCATGATTGACCGGGAAACCTACACGCTGAGAAAAATTTCAGATAATTTCGGCCAGTTGCCCGGAATGCCGGACCGCAGGGAAGGCATGCATGTGATCGAGGCTTTTGATGCGGACATGATCCAAGCAGTTTCCCAGCTCATGGAAACAGAAAGTGAAGAGGGCCTGACGGTCGTTCTTGAAGGCGGAGCCTACGCCCTGCGGCGCATTAATGACCCGGCTCACAAAAATAATGTCATCCTGGTTTTTGAGGACACCCCATCATGAGTACAAAAGACACCCCTACTGCTTCGGAACTTTATAAACTGATCGTTTTGCAGGGTCCTGACCGGGGGAAGGAATTTCAACTGGAGCCCGGCAGGGAATATGTGGCGGGCCGGGCTGACGATTGCCATATCCGCATGGATGCCTCGGACAAGACCGTTTCCCGCCAGCACGCCCGATTGACGACAAATGCCGGGAACATCCGGATTGAAAATTTAAGCGCCGCAAACCCGGTTCAGGTGAAGGGGAAACCCGTCCAAACGTCTGTTTTGAAACATAAAGGCCAGTTCCGGATCGGCGAAACCCTGTTTGTCTTTGAGCAAACAGGGGGCCGGGCATCATCCGCCACTGCGCCGAACAAAAAAATCCTTGTTTTCGTGGGCTTGGGACTCGCCTGCCTGATGCTTTTGCTGATGATTTTCTCGGGCGGCGATGAAAAATCGTCGCAAAAAGAAGCCGGGCAAAAAGAAATCGGCGCCATCCCGTCCGATATGCAAAAAGCGTCCTCTGGGACCCAAACGACCGAAACCATCCCCGGAGCAACCGTTTCGGACACGCCGGCACCCGGCACCGGGGTGACGGTTTCTCCGGAAGATAGGAAAACCGCGGACCAGCATTTCCGCCAGGGCATGTTTTTCTATGACACCGGCAACCTTTCCCGGGCGGTGGACGAATGGAACCGGGCCGTTGTCCTGTATCCCGATCATCCGGACGCACGGGTGTGGTTTCTGCGCGCTGAAAAAGAGCTTGAAGAACAGGTCAAAACCCACTACCAGAACGCCATGATGCATTATAAATATATGCGCTATGATGATGCGGCCCATGAATTCCGTCTCGTGGTGGAACTCTCCCGGAATAAAACCGGGGACCAATACGTAAATGCCCTGAAAACCCTCAATGAACTGGAAGGACGATAAACGATTGCTGAAACTCAAAGTTTTTGAAAACGCCCAATCCTTTTTTGAGCGGCAGTTTGCAACCGACGACGACATCATCGTTGGCCGTGCGGAGCATTGCGAACTGTTGCTCCGAAGCAAACGGGTATCCCGGGAGCATTGCCGGCTTTTTTTCCGGGAAAACCACTGGTGGGTTGAGGATTTGAAAAGCCAGAACGGCATCCACTTGAACGGCGTTAAAATTCTTTCGGAAAAATTAAAAACCAGCGACACCCTTCAGATCGGGGATTTTAAAATCGAGATCATCTGGCAGCCGGACGGGGAAACGGCTGCCCCGGACGTGAATCCGCCCATGGACGACGACCGGACGGTACTCATCGCCAGTGAACCGGCGCCTGACGAAACCATTATCAGTCCGCGAACCGCCGGTCCGGCAGCCGCGCCGGACAGCCCCATCTCCCGGGCGCTTCAGCCGTTTTTGAAAAACAAACGGATGATGGCGGGGGGCATCATTATCGGTTGCCTTCTTCTGGCGATCATTCTCCTGTCCATGTCAGGCAATGAGCCGGATACGCC
>JAURYA010000153.1 GCA_030654155.1 Sulfurimonas sp.
CAATTAACCAAAAGAGTCGTTTGACTCTTTTTTTTGCCGTAAGGCAAAGCTTTAGTGACTGAATATAATTTGGACCTTGTTCAAATTATATGAGATTTAATAGTAGGAGAAAAAATGAACAAAAATAAAATAAGTATTGTAATTTTAGCTGCCGGAAAAGGGAGCCGTATGAAGTCTCCTAAAGCAAAGGTTTTGCACACCATTTGCGGCAAAGAGATGCTCTACTACATCATCAAAACTTCACGTGAGATTAGCGATGACGTGAGTGTGGTTGTCGCGCATCAAAAAGATACGGTAATAGAGTTGATGAGCTCATATTTTGATGATATAAACTTTGTTGTCCAAGACACGGATAACTTCCCTGGAACAGGCGGAGCTATAAAAAATATCTCTGTAAAAAACGAAAAAGTGCTAGTTTTAAACGGGGATATGCCGCTTGTCACGGCAAGCTCTTTGGAGGGATTTTTAGAGAGCAAAAGCGATATAGTCATGTCGATTTTTGATTTGCAAAATCCAGACGGATACGGTCGCGTTATCATCAAAGATGGTCATGTTGAAAAAATCGTCGAGCAAAAAGACGCTTCAATCGCTGAGCTGAATGTCACAACCGTAAATGCAGGAATATACGCCTTTTCAAAGCAGATACTCGACAGATATATCCCGCAGCTTAACAACAACAACGCGCAAAAAGAGTACTACCTTACCGATGTAATATCTATGGCGAGAGCAGATGGACTAAACATTACTCCGCTTCTGGTTGACGAGGAGCGTTTCAAGGGTGTAAACTCCAAAAAAGACCTCTCAGACGCAGAGGTAATTATGCAAGAGAGAATCAAAACCTATCTTATGGAGTCAGGCGTGATTATGCAGCTTCCTTCAACCATCTACATTGAAGAGGGAGTGACATTTGAGGGCGAGTGCATCGTAGAAAACGGATGCCGCATAACCGGAAACTCCAAGATAATAAACTCTCACATCAAAGCGCACAGCGTTATTGAAGATAGCATAGTTAAAAACTCGGATGTAGGACCTTTGGCACATATTCGCCCTTCTTCGCTGCTTGAAGATACACACGTCGGAAATTTTGTCGAAATTAAAAAGTCCACTCTAAAAGGCGTAAAAGCCGGACATCTCAGCTACATCGGTGATGCAACGGTTGGTGAGGGGACAAATATCGGTGCGGGAGTTATTACATGTAACTACGACGGAATCAAAAAGTATGAAACAATCATCGGCAAAAACGTATTTATAGGAAGTGACAGCCAGCTTGTTGCACCCGTTACAATTGAAGATAATGTTATGATAGCCGCTGGGACAACGGTTACAAGCGGTAAAATCGAAAGCGGCTCTTTGGCAATAAGCAGAACAAAGCTAAGAACTATAGAAAATTTTTACCATAAGTTTTTCAAGAAATAACTAAAATTATTTAATATCAATTGTCTTTAGCTAAATTTTTTGGGCAGAGTGGCTCTGCCATAGAGCTCTTTCACAAAGCAAGCCCTAATAACTATTAAACAAATCCTGTATCTTAGAGACATCATGTGTCATTGCGTGAAGCGGTTTTGCATCTTCGCCTCTTATACTTCTCTCAAAAATATCTCTGCTGCTCTTATCTTGATAAATAATGCCTAGAGGCATAGGGGAAAATTCAAAAGCTTTTTGAAGCGCTCCAAGAAAGTCGGAACTGTCATGCGCATTATCCAAAACATAACTATTTTCTTTAAACCAATGATGTGTATTTGTATTGTTAAAAGTCGGGCATGGCTGTAAAATATCAACAAGCGCGTAGCCGTGATGTCTAAATGCAGCTTTTAAGACCTCTTTGGCATGCACGGCGTCGCCTATGTTTACACGGGAGACAAACCCTGCTTTTAAAGAAAGAGCTACTGCAAGCGGATTAAAAGGCTCATTTACGACACCGCCAACTTGGACTTTTGTTACGAAACCCTTTTGGCTCGTAGGCGATGCCTGCCCTTTTGTAAGACCGTAAACCATGTTGTTATGGACGATATGCACGATGTCGACATTGCGTCTGATGGTATGTATAAAGTGGTTTCCGCCCTCTCCATACATATCGCCGTCCCCACCTTCTGCCACAACACACAGATTTGGATTTCCAAGTTTTACAGCGGTCGCAACAGGCAATGCTCTGCCGTGCAGAACTCCAAACATATTGACATCAATATAGTACGGAGTTTTTGCGGCTTGCCCTATTCCTGAGACGATTACACAGGTTTTTTTATCCACTTCCAGTTCTTCTAAAACTTCTCTGATAAGTTTTAAAATACCAAAATTTCCACACCCTGGACACCAAGCGATATCCACATTTTCTCTATCAAACAAAGAACTCATGACAGCTCCTTTAGAGATTTTTCAATCATAATACTTAACTGATCCACAAAAAAACTAAAACCGTTTGACTGCAATATTTGATTGTCTATTTTTACATCATAGAGTTTAAGCTGGTTTGCAAATGCTCCGTCCGCATTATTCTCTACGACAATTCTATATTTAAACCTCTCAAGTGATTTTAATTGTTCTTTGCTCAGCGGATGCACCCAAGCAAAATGAACATGCGAAAGACGAGGATTGTTTAGATGCGCTAGAGTCTCACAAATAGCACCGCGGGTCGAACCCCAGCCGATAATGGCAATATCGCCCTCGCCTATAATCTCAGGAGCAATCGCTTCTGCTGTTAATTCGTCATTTTTGCGTGCGCGTTTAGCGACCATTTTTTCACGCATTTTATAATCTTCCGTAATCTGCCCTCGCTCATTGTGCTCATCTCCGACTGCACAAATCAAGCCTTTTCCAAAACCTGGAACAGTTCTAGGACTTATACCGTTTTTTGTATCTTCGTAACGCACATAATCTTCAGCGCTTTGTACGATGTAGCTTCGCTGTTCATACGAGGAAAACTCCACTTTTTCTATCATGGAAATAGAATCTGCCAAGTATTGGTCGCTTAAAATAATTACCGGTGTTTGATATTTATCCGCCATCTCAAAAGCAAGATAACCATAATCTATGCACTCTCTTAAACTCCCCGGTGCTAAAACAACGCGAGGAAACGAACCGTGTCCCGAGTAGAGTGCCATGTTTAAATCACCCTGTTCACTTCGAGTCGGCAATCCTGTTGCAGGACCAGGTCGCTGTGCAAGGTAGATAACGGCAGGAGTCTCTGTCATACCGCTTAGACTAAGTGCTTCACCCATCAGAGCAAAACCTCCACCCGATGTCGTAGTCATCGCACGAGCACCGCTATACCATCCTCCAAGCACCATACTAAGAGAAGCAATCTCATCTTCGCTCTGCTCAACCGCAATACTCAAATGTTTGGACATATCTGCCATAAAGTTGAGCACTCCCGTCGAGGGCGACATCGGGTAAGCGGTAACCATGTTACACCCGCCCACTAAAAAACCAAATCCACATGCCGTAGTTCCATCCATTAAGTGAAGTTTTTTCACACCTTCTAAATCAGATTTTGGCAACTTCGGCAGAGTTAGGTTTTCTAATTTCATTCCCTCTGCATAGCCAGATTCAGCCACATCTTTATTTACGTCATCATCTTTAAAATGTTCTGCAATATTTTGTAATAATGAGCTTTTGTCAATATTCAACACTCCAAAAAGCACACCTGCTATATAGGTATTTGCATATTTTGCATTGCCAAATTTTTTTGCACTCTCTTTCATTGCCACCAAAATCATATTGGTTTTTTTCTCAGAAAATTCCTCATCTGCAAAGACTATAGTGTTTTCATGCCATCTCTCTTGCATATGTTCTAACGCAAGTGAATCCAGAGCAAT
>JAURYA010000001.1 GCA_030654155.1 Sulfurimonas sp.
TTTATCCTCCATTGGATCAGTGGGAAAGCTTTCAAGAGTTAAGCGGTGTGGATTGGAAACGTGGCGGTATTGATCGTCATGGCGTAAAAAGTGAAGAAAATCCTGATGGTATTGAAGCGATTGATTACATGATCGTTCCGACAGCATGTTCGAACTGTGAAGCGTCATGTGGTTTGACAGCATGGATTGATAAAAAGACGTTAACCGTTAAAAAATACATGGGTAACCCATTGCATCCGGGTTCACGCGGACGCAACTTTGCCAAAGGGTATGCCGTTCAGTCACAAATGTACGATCCGGACCGTATTCCATTCCCACTCAAACGTGCTCCGGGTTCAAAACGGGGAGAGGGTAAGTGGATTCGTACCACATGGGATGAAGCGATGACGACCATCGGTAAAAAGATGGGAGATACCATCCGTAAAGGGGATCTTCTCTCTAAAAAATCGGTCATGTACCATGTCGGTCGTCCAAATGAAAACGGTTTTGTTCCTCAAGTATGGGAAACGTTAGGTCTTGATTCGTACAACTCTCACACCAACATCTGTTCATCGAATGGCCGTACTCCGACCATTTGGACGGCGAATGATGACCGTACCAGTCCCGACTGGGCGAATGCAAAACTTATTTTCCTAAACTCGTCACACGCAGCCGATGCAGGACACTATTTTGCGCAATCGGCAGCCTTTATCGCCGATGCCCGCAAGAAGGGTGCGAAGATGGTTGTTATGGATCCTCGTATGTCCAATTCTGCCGGGATGTCAGATCTATGGATCGCTGCATGGCCAGGGACGGAAGCAGCAATTTATCTTTATCTAGCTAACCGTATTCTCAATGAAAATATGACCGATAAAAAGTTTGTCAAAAAATGGTTCAACTGGGAAACGTTGATGAACGATCAAGTACATCTTGATTTCATGCTGGAAAAAGGTCAAATCACTAAAGCACCTGCTGATAAGAGCTTTGACAGTTATTTGGAACTTCTCAAAGATATGTATGCACCATACACCTTAGAATATGCAGTCAAAGAGACCCATGTTCCTGCGTATAAACTCGAAAAACTCTATGAGATGTTTATCTGGGCTGGTGATGCAATCTCTACGTACATCTGGCGTGCAGCAGCAGCCGGAAATCGTGGTGCATGGATGGGCGGACGTGCAGCGTATTTCTGTATCGGTCTTCGTGGCGCGATCGGAACCGAGGGCGGAACATTCTTCCACCACTGGCATGTTATCTCTGTCTCCGGAAAAGGGGGAAGAGCACCCGTTGGTCAAGGTGTTTCGGGTGCGGATGTACCGAAAGTTCAAGCATGGAATGAGCTTACTTGGCCTCCTGAGTGGCCACTTTCAACGTATGAAATGTCGTATCTTTTACCGCATCTTTTGAGTGACAAAGAGTGGCAGAAAAAATGGAATGATCGTGGATTGACAGTTCCAAGCAAGCTCGCGGTTTATATTCCTCGTATGTACAATCCGGTATGGATTAATCCGGATGGTTTCCGTTGGATCGAAGTATTGAAAAACGAAGAGATCATGGAGCTTACCATGAATCTTTCTCCAGTATGGTCAGAGACGAACTGGTATATGGACTATGTTCTTCCCGTAGGTCTTGCGGGTGAGCGTCACGATCAGCACTCCGAA
>JAURYA010000010.1 GCA_030654155.1 Sulfurimonas sp.
AGGTGTGCGTCATAGAGTGATATGCTAACATTAAAGACAATGTGAACAGAGATAAAAATATGTGAGCCCGACTCTCTGGTTTGCAGATGGTGATAGTTTGTAGTAGTTGCATCATTTTCTATAATATCTTTGATTTTTTGTATATCTTCTTCTGATAGTGCGGCATCGAGGAGCATTAACACACCCTCTTTGATGATAGGAAATGCTGAATAAATCATATATATCCCGATACCGATGCCAAGAATGGAGTCAATTAGACTCTCACCCGTAAAAAATACAAGCCCAAGCGCCAAAAGAACTGCGCCGTTTGAGAAGATATCCGTTTTGTAGTGCAGAGCATCGGCTCTTATAACCATATTGCCTGTTTTTTTGGCAACACCGTTTAAAAATAAAACCAACATAGATGTAATTATTATAGAGGCAAGCATAACAAAAATAGATACACCCATATACTCCATCTCTCTTGGATGGGCTATTTTGAGAAGTGCTTCATAGAGTATGAATAGTGCCGACAGTGAGATAATAGTACCCTCTATAACTCCTGCTAGCGGCTCTAACTTGCTTCGTCCGTAGTTGAAGTTGTCGTCAGGGTCTTTTTCTGTATTGTGAAGAGCAAAGTAGTTAAAGAGAGATACTGTTAAATCCAAAAGAGAGTCTATGGCTGATGCCAAGACGGCTATTGAACCGCTTAAAATACCGACTGTCATTTTTATAACGACAAGCAGTGCAGCAACGGACGTTGATACGACAGTCGCTCTTTTTTCTATTCTCATTTTAGTCCTCTGTGTTTTAGGGTACAATTATAATAAATTTAACATATTATAGTAATAAAACAAGGTGAATTGATAAATGAATCTGCAAGAGTTAAGAAACCAGAGACAAAAATGGCTCAGTTGGAAAAATATAGCTCCGCTTAGAGAGGCTCTGGAGAGCTTGGAAGATGGTTCTTGGGAGGTTGAGCTCGGCGATGCAGTTACGGTTAGCGGAAGTGCTCCAAACAACATAGAAGAGGTCGCCAGACTGATGATGCCATGGCGAAAAGGACCGTTCAAGATTTTTGACATATATATAGACTCCGAGTGGAGAAGCAACGTAAAATATAACCTTTTGCGAAAACATTTTAATTTAAAAGATAAAAGAGTTGCCGATATAGGGTGTAACAATGGATATTATCTTTTTAGGATGCAGGAGGATAAGCCAAAATCTCTTGTCGGTTTTGATCCGTCGCCGCTCTATAAAACGCAATTTGATTTTATAAACCATTTTGTAAAAAGCAGCATTGTTTATGAGCTTTTGGGTGTTGAACATCTGGAGTTTTATGAAGAGAAGTTCGATACTATCTTTTGTCTGGGTGTACTTTACCATAGAAGCGACCCGGTAGGGATGCTGAAGTCACTCTATAAGGGTTTGGATAAAGAGGGTGAAGTTATTTTGGATACTTTTTATATTGATGGTGACGATGAGATGTGCCTCTGTCCGGAGTCTTCCTACTCAAAGATACCAAATATCTACTTCGTACCGACTATAAAAGCTTTGAAAAACTGGTGTTTAAGAGCCGGATTTGACAATTTTGAAGTTTTGGAAACTTCTAAAACAGAGAGCAGCGAGCAGAGAAAAACTTCTTGGATAGATGGACAGTCGCTGGAAGATTTTTTGGATGAAAATGACAGCAGTAAAACAGTTGAGGGGTATCCGGCACCTGCTAGAGTATATGTAAAATTGATTAAGGAAAAAAGATGAGCGAGAGAAAAGAAGAGATTTTAGATGATGATGAAGAGTTGCAGATAAACGAATACAGAAGCAAAGATGATGTTCTCTTAAAAACCCATGAAAATATAAATCAAGATTTATGCGGAGAGATAGAGAAGCTTGAAAACGGATATGTGCAATTAAAATTAGTAACAACTCATGAAATGATTGCTGATTCCAAATATTTGATACACAGCGGGTTTATCTTCAGTGCTGCTGATTTTGCTGCTATGGCTGCGGTAAATGAAAAAAATGTTGTTTTAGTTGCAAGTGACTGTCAGTTTCTCTCTCCCGTAAAATTTGGCGATATAGTAAATTTTATTGCTAAAGTTCGCCATAAAGAGGGCAGAAAAAGAAATATACATGTAACGGGGTTTGTTTTAGATATCAAAGTTTTTGAGGGCGAGTTTAAAACAGTCGTAACCGAGAGACATGTTTTAAAATTAAAATTAAGCAGCGAAGAAGATAACGAAGAGTAGCAAATCAGTTACAGATTTGCTATCCAGTAGTCGCTGTATTGCTGCTCCTGCTTGATGGTTGTGGTTCCGCCGTGTCCCGGGTATATGGTCTTGTCGTATGGGAGTT
Organism: Sulfurimonas sp.; assembly: GCA_030654155.1. Lineage (GTDB taxonomy): Bacteria > Campylobacterota > Campylobacteria > Campylobacterales > Sulfurimonadaceae > Sulfurimonas. The sequence goes on from JAURYA010000010.1 coordinate 2,335, forward strand.
TTTTAAATTTTTCAAGAGACTCTCTCATCTCCTCTGGTGAAGAGTATGGAAAATCCGTTCGCCCGATAGAGCGTTCAAATATAAAATCCCCGCTAAACATAGCATCTTCTATCTCTATTGTAGAGCATCCCGGCGTATGCCCCGGAAAATGGCTAAATTTAACTTTTACTCCGTTAAAATCAAACTCTTGATTTGGTTCCACCTCTACGTCTGGCTTTGACGGTGGCAGATCAGGGCTCCAGCTGCTCCCTTGAAGAAGCATAACATCGCCCCTTGGAGTATACAGAGGAATTTTTAGCTTCTCTTGGAGCTCGGCATTGCTCCAGACATGGTCAAAATGGCCGTGCGTGTTTAGTAGTGCGACCGGATTTGTGACATTTTGGATAACCCATTCAGTAGCGCCTATGCCCGGATCTATAATAAAATCCATTCCTTGGACGCTCACGATATAACAGTTGGTTTGGTACTCGCCCATAGCTCTTGCTTTTATTTTCATACTTAAAACTTCTTTTTTTTAAGAAATTGTAACCTAGTATAGATGTAAATAATATTATTTTGCACATAGTTACCAAACTTTGATATAATCTTATTTGTTAAAGTTCCTTAAAGGTTAGCGATGAAAAAGTATGAGCAGATAACTGAATATCTGCAACATTTTTTAAGCGATGAAGTTCGTAAAACAGGGATTAAAAACGTTGTTTTAGGTCTTAGCGGCGGGATAGATTCGGCCGTGGTCGCTCTGCTTGCCCAAAGAGTCTTTAAAGATAATTTGCTGTGCGTGAAGATGCCATCGCAATACTCTTCACAAAGTTCGCTTGATGATGCTGATGAGCTTTGCCGTGATTTTGGACTAAATGTTATTACGGCTTCGATTGAACCGATGCTTAGGGCTTATGAGGAGTTAAATCTGGATATGGACAATCTAAGACGTGGCAACCTCTCTGCGCGTCTTAGAATGAGTGTTATTTTTGATATTTCGGCAAAGCAGAGAGCTTTGGTTTTGGGAACAAGTAACAAAAGTGAGCTTATGCTAGGGTATGGAACCCTTTATGGCGACCTCTCAAGTGCACTCAATCCCATAGGCGATCTGTATAAAAGTGAAGTTTACGAGTTGGCAGAGTATTTGGGTGTAACTAAAAGTATTATAAAAAAAGCTCCTTCTGCCGATTTGTGGAGCGGGCAGAGCGATGAAGCTGATTTGGGATATACGTATGCAGAACTAGATAAAGCGTTAAAGCTTTATGTTGAAGATAGATTGAGTAAAGAAGAGATAGTTAAACTGGGATGTGACAGAGATATGCTCGATATGATAGTTGAGAGGATATTTCGCAATCAATTTAAGAGGAAGATGCCTCTTATCGCCAAATTGACATCTAGAACTATAAATCATGATTTTAATTATCCAAGAGATATTAGACTATAAAGGATGAAGCAATGAAAGTTGAATTTTGTAAGTATGAGAGCAGTAGAGAAGCGCATTCAAACGTCAGTGACGTTTTGGACGGAGAAGATATCGATCAGGTAAAAGAGCTTGAGGAAGAGTTTATCTCATATATAGGTTCAGAGTATGCGCTTGCTACTTCACACGGAACTTCAGCACTTCATTTAGCGATGTTGGCACTGGACTTAAAACGCGGTGATAAAGTAGTCTGTTCCGTAAATGCACATCCAAATGTTCCGGAGGTTGTCCGCCATTTTGATGCGGAGCCTGTTTTTGTGGATATAGACGCACAAACTTATAATATAAATCTTGATAAACTAGAAACATATCTAGAAGACAACAAAGCCAAAAAACTAAA
>JAURYA010000028.1 GCA_030654155.1 Sulfurimonas sp.
GATGTCGGAATCTGGTCTTTTAAATCTTGCGGAACAGTCCAGTCGATTGTAATGTTCGTAAACGGAGATTGACCCCAACGAGCAGGTACATTTAAGTTATATACAAAACTTCTGATCGCTTTTTTGATTTCATTATAAGGAAGCTTGTCTTTAAATACATAAGGCGCTAAATATGTGTCAAACGAGCTAAATGCTTGAGCACCCGCCCACTCTGATTGCAGAATTCCCAAGAAGTTTGCCATCTGTCCAAGTGCCTCACGGAAGTGTCTTGGAGCGCCGCTCTCAACTCTTCCTCTTACGCCGTTAAAGCCCTCATCCAAAAGAACTCTTAAACTCCATCCTGCGCAATAACCGGTAAGACAATCTAAATCGTGGATATGATAGTCGCCGTTTCTGTGAGCATAGCCTTCTTCTTTTGAGTAGACTTTATCTAACCAGTAGTTTGCTATTACTTTTCCGGCTGTGTTGTTTACTAGTCCGGCGTTTGAGTAGCCTGTGTTTGAGTTTGCTTTGATACGCCAGTCGGTACCTAAAATGTACTCTTCTATGGTTTGTGTAGAGTTAATATAAGTTGTATCTTCATCAAGTCCGCCATCTCTTTGCATTTTATGCGTATGACGATATATCATAAATGAACGCATAACCTCGAAGTATCTGCCTTTGTACAACTCTTTTTCGATTAAGTCTTGGATATCTTCAACTGCAACAACTCTTTTAGCTTTAAGTTTATCAAGAACATTAAAAAATATTGAACTATCATAAGTAACATTTTGAGATTTAAAAGCTTTTTTAATTGCATCTTCAATTTTGAAAGGCAAAAATTCTTTATGTGTACCATCTCTTTTTAAAATATTTTCAACCATGATTGTCCCCTTGTCTTGTAAAAAAGTTCAGTAGTTTATAGGATATGAAGTTAAAAACTTATAATGAAAGATGTCATATTGACGTCACTAAAAGCTCTGTTAATTGCTATGAGGTATAATTCTAGGATTGGCAAAAAATTAAAAAATTTTAAAAAAAGCAAAATTCATAACCCGGTCGGCAAAATGCAAAAATATCTAATTAGTTCAAGAGAGTTTTACACTGATACTCCCGCTGTATTTCGCTCAATTTTGCATACACAGCTAAAAAAATACCAACCTTCACACGCTCTTTACAGAGATAAATCAAATCAAAATTACCATGTGCAGGCGGCACATTTTGTGGAGGTTTGCTCGCAGTTTGAGAATATTAAAAGCTTTATTCATCAACATGTAGATTTGGCTAAAGAGCTAGGTGCGACTGGTGTTCATCTTACTTCAAGCCAATTTGGCGAGATTGCGCGTGCTAAAGAGCTTGGGCTTGAGGTTGTCATAAGCACGCATACACATGAAGAGGTTTTAGAAGCTGGGAGGCTTGGTGCAGACGCCGTTACATACGGTCCTGTTTTTGCCTCACCTAACAAAGGCGAACCTAAAGGGATAGATGATTTAAAAGAGCTGATTGATAAGTGTGACATAAACATTTTTGCTCTTGGCGGCATAGTTGAAAAGGTACATGTAGATATGATAGAACAAAGTAGAGCGTATGGTTTTGCTTCTATAAGATACTTTTACTAAGTTGTCCTGCCAAAGCGCCGCTAGCAAAGCTCCACTGAAGGTTGTATCCTCCGCATGGACCGTCAAGATTCATAATCTCTCCGCAAAAATATAGCCCTTTAATAACTTTGCTCTGCATAGTTTTTGGATTTATCTCTTTTAAATCTACTCCGCCTCTCGTAATCATCGCCATTTTAAACCCGTCATGCCCAGTAATCGTAAGAGGAGTCCACACAAGAAGAGTCGTAAGTTTTGCCCTCTGGGCTCCTGAAATCTTGGAGTATGTGGCTTGCGGATCTACGCCTGCCATTAGGCATAACTCATTGGACAGCGGAGCGGGCAGAAGAGTGTTTACAAGCTCAAGCATAGTTGTATGCGTGGCTTTTGAGAGCACTTCTTTTAGATGTTTAGAAATCTGCTCCTCGTTCATCCCTTTTGTAAGATTTAACAAAATAGGCACTTCGCCGTATTTATCCAAAAGCGGTGTCAAATCCCTCGCAGCGTCAAGAACGACTGGACCTCTTATACCGCTTTTTGTAAAAATCAAATCTCCGTCTGCTCTAAGTTTGCTATATTTTTTCATAGCAACTCTAAGTTCGACTTTTGGTATTGTATCGGCTCGGCAATTCTCAACCCATCTCTCTTTTGTGTGAAGCGGCATCATGGCAGGGTGAAGCTCTGTTACTTTATGACCCAACTCTATTGCCATGTCGTGTCCGTCACCCTCAGCTCCAAGAGTAGGGTAGCCAAGCCCGCCTGTTGCGACGATTACGTTTTTGGCGTGAAATAGATGCTCAGCGGTTTTAACCCCATTAATACAATTATCGACATGTAATATTTTTTTCGCCTTTTGTGATGTTAAAATCTCAATGCCAAGACGCTGCATCTCGTCAAGAAGAGCCTCTATGATTGTAGATGAGCTGTGCGAAGTCGGAAAAACTCTAAAGCCGTCAGGAGCATGAGTTTCAACTCCTATCTCTTTAAAAAAATGTGTTAAGGCTTTGTAGTCAAACTGCTTGAGAGCATCTTGCATAAAACGGCCGTTACGTCCGAATTTTGCCATAAACTCTTCGTTGTCAAGAGTATTTGTAAGATTGCATCGCCCGCCGCCTGTGGCTTTTAGTTTTGCGCCTATTTGGGAGAGTTTTTCCAAAAGAAGAACGCTTTTTTTCTCTCTTGCTGCCACAATTGCAGCCATCATTCCGGCAGCGCCGCCGCCAATGACAATAAGGTCGTACTCTTTTTCATTTTTCATGCGATATTTTAGTCTAATTTTTATTATTTATTTGTGTAACTACAGGTAGCACATAATATAAACATAAATAATAATAATAAGTAATTTGTTTAAATTTAATTTTATGTGATACGATTGCTATATAAAAATTTCTTATAAAGGGTTGTGTATGAAAGTGGGTAAAATTTTAGTAAGCGGTATCGTTGCGATACTTCTAAGCAGTGCGCTTTTAGCGAGTGGACAAGGAACTCATTGGGGTTATACAGGACATGAAGGACCTGAAAATTGGGGGGATTTGTCGGCGGATTACAGTCTGTGTAAACATGGCAAAAGTCAATCTCCTATTAATATAGAAAAAAATGTTACGGTTGAGACCAAAGGTTTAGAGCCAATTGAGTTTGATTACAATACGGGTATTTCATCTGTTATAAACAATGGACATACTATTCAAGTGAATTTTGACAAGGGAAGCACTATCAAGATTGACGGCATGAGTTTTTCTTTATTGCAGTTACATTTTCACACACCAAGTGAAAATCAGATAGACGGCGAACACTTTCCATTTGAAGGCCATTTTGTACATGCGACAGAAGATGGCTCTTTGGCGGTAGTTGGAATTATGTTTGAAGATGGTGCTGAAAATCCTCTTATTAAAAAAATATGGGATAAAATGCCGCATAAAGCAAATGAAAAAAATGCTTTATCTATTTCTGCCGATGAAGTAAATAAATTTTTACCAAAAGATAAGGCATATTATAGATTTACAGGTTCACTCACAACTCCGCCGTGCAGCGAAGGCGTTAGATGGCTAGTCCTTAAAAGTTATTCTACAATCTCGCCTGCACAAGTGAAAGAGTTTTCTAAAGCATTAAATGGTGTAAACAATAACAGACCTGTTCAACCGATTAAAGCCAGAAAAGTAATGCATTAAATCTTTATTTCCCCCAGCGGGAAATAATCAAAAGAAAGTTACTTATTAAACAAGTGCAACTCTAAAGAGTCAACTTTAGAGTGGATATAATAGCTCTTAAATGTCTAATATTAGTTATTTGTTAAACATAATAGAGCCGAGGCGTACCATATTTGACCCGCACTCGATAGCCAGCTCAAAATCACCGCTCATCCCCATAGAACAGATTGTCGCACCCTCTAACTGCTTATAGATGCTATAAGTTGTCTCAAAACTTTTTTTAATAATAGCTTTGTCATCGCTATGCGCGCCGATGCTCATAACGCCTCGTAGATGGATACTCGGACACTCTTTTTTGATTTTGTTATAAACTTCAAGGGCAACTTCAGGCATTACTCCGTGTTTAGACTCCTCTTTTGCAGAGTTTATCTGAAACAGGGCGTCTAGTGTCATATCTCTTGCTTCTAGTTTCTTTTGCAGCTCATGTGCCAACTCCAAAGAGTCCAACGCATGAAAAAGGGCAGGGTTTATGTCAAGCAAGTTGTTTATCTTGTTTTTTTGCAGATTTCCCACAAAGTGCCACTCAAGCGGTAGATCTTCAAGCTCTAAGCTTTTTGCGCGTAAATCTTGAACTTTGTTCTCGCCAAAAGCTCTTTGACCTATGTGATAAAGTTTTTCTATCTCCTCTGCAGTTGAGTATTTGCTGATTGCAACAATTTTGACAATGTGCTTTTCATCAAACCTTACCCTCGCAAACTCAACTCTTCTTATGACATTGTCAATGTATATTTTGTACTCTTCTTGCGTCATTTTTTATCCTATAAGTCTATTTATATCGTTGTAGAGCCCAAGTCCCATGAGTGAAAAGAGTATCACCCAGCCTGCAATGGTTAGGTTTATCATTATTCGCTCATTTACCTCTCTTCTAAATATAAGCTCATAGAGATTAAACATAATATGTCCGCCATCGAGTGCCGGAATAGGGAGAAGGTTTAAAACGCCGAGATTTACGGAGATGAGTGCTGCAAAAAAGAGAACGCTCATCCAGCCTGCATCAGTCGCATCTGATGTTAGTTTTACTATGGAGATTATTCCGCCAAGTTCGTTCGCGGGAACTTCTCCTACAATGAGTTTTTTTAGTCCCGTAAATATCAGAGTTGAGGCAAAAGCTGTCTGCTCTGTCGCGTAGGAGAGAGTTTCTTCAACGCTTAGTTCAAGTTTGTGCGAAACTCCCGCACTCCCGATTCCTATCATCTTCTTTTCTATCACTTCGTTAAACATATTTGTGCTTTGAGTGATTTTTGGAGTCAATATTAAATGCTGAATAAATCCTGCTCTCTCTATTTCAATATTTAATGAACCCTCAGATGTTTCAATAACTTCTGCCATATCTTTCCAAGTCGTAATTACGGCTCCGTTAATAGAGCGGATAGTATCGTTTGTCTCAAGACCTGCAACGAATGCGGGTGACTCTTTAGCAACGGTTCCTATGACAGGAGAGAGGATATTTGGTCCGCCAATAGCTATGGCAAAGTAGAGAACAAACGCCAAAATAAAGTTTGCTAACGGTCCGGCAAGCAGAATAAAAATCTTTTGTGAAGGTGTTTTTACATTGTAGCTGTCATGGTCGTAGCTCTTTTTTGTAGGGTCGCTGTCATCTTGACCTTTCATTTTTACATATCCGCCAAGAGGAATTATTGCCAATTTCCACTCAGTTCCCCATCTTCTAAACGAGGCTACTTTTCGTCCAAAACCTATGCTGAAAACTTCAACGTAGACACCCATGGCGCGGGCTGCAAAGTAGTGACCCAGTTCGTGAAAAAATATAAGTGCCGATATGACTAATAGTGAAACCAAAAAACTCATTAATTTTTACCTTTTAAAATTGCGGATCTAAACCCATAAAGATACTCAAAGCCGGAGTAGAGCGTGAGAGCGACCGCTAGCCATAAAAGCTCAGTGCCAAGCGGCCAGTGCATAAGCAAAAAGCCGATGGCAATCATCTGAACAACAGTTTTTACTTTGCCTGCCCATGAGGCTTTGATATCCAGTCCCTCACCTAGAGCTACGGTACGGATTCCAGTAATGAAAAGCTCACGAATAATGATGATATAAATAGCCCATGCACTCGCTTCGCCAATCATCATAAGCCCTAAAAATGCGGCAATTATAAGCATTTTATCAGCCAGCGGGTCGATGATGGAGCCAAGCATAGTCATCTGGTTCCATTCTCTTGCTATGAAGCCGTCAAAAAAGTCTGTCACACTTGCTAAAACAAAGAGAAGTGAAGCTGTGTAGTAGTTCCAGCTTATGTGGTAACCATTTTCTGTGACAAAATCTGGATTTAAAATTATCCAAAACATAAGTGGTGCCAAAAGAATACGTGAAAATGCCAATAGATTAGGAAGATTTAACAAAAATAGCCTTGTCTGTTTATTTGCGTATTTTAACTTTTTGGCTCTTAATCTAGGCTTGACAATCTATTTACCTCTTGGGTATTATTGGGTTAATATTGGAGCGCATCTGTAAAATGGATTTAGAAAAAATAAAAAATAGAGTTTTATCGTTTACACGCTATATTAAAGATATCGCGATTGTAGAGCATAACCATTACCCTTTTGCAGTAATTTATCCTGATTTTGAGGCTCTAAAAGAGGCAAAAATCATCAATATCCAAGAGGAGTTAAGGTGGTACGCCATTGAGCTTTACAACATGGAAGCAGAAGAGGCGCAAAAGATAAAAGGGTACAGAATTTTAAGAGCGCCGCTGCCAAAAACTGCATCAGGCGAGGTTGATTTGGCTGCAATAAAGGAGCTTTTAAATTCTAAAAATGTGCCTGAAATTAGCGATGAAGATGAGCCAAACGATGAGATATACGCCACTCTGAAGAGCTATATTTCGACTATAACAAAAAGTAAGATTGTGCCATCATCGCATCTAGAGCTTGACCTTGGGCTGGATTCTCTCAACTATGTAGAACTTTTTGTTTTCATTGAGCAGAGCTTTGGAGTAAAAATAGATGAAGCTGTGTTTTCAGGGCTTATGAGTGTAAAATCACTCTACATGTACATTTTAGAAAATTCTCTACATGTAGATTTTGTAAAGCCCGATTGGGGGAAGATATTAGAGGAAAAAATAGATGAAAAGCTGGTCTATTCGCCCATCATAATGAGTATCTACAAAACTATTCTTTTTCCGCTTTTTAGGCTCTATTTCCGTCTTGAAGTAGTTGGAGTAGAGAATATTCCGCCGCACCCATGCATAATCGCACCCTCACACCAAAGCATGCTTGACGGCTTTTTGATGGAGTCGGTACTGCCATATAAAGTTTTAAAAAAGAGCTTCTTTTTGGCATATAAACAGGTTTTTGGAACAACACTTTTGGGGCCGATATCAAAACATGGACAGACGATACTCATCGACGCAAACGTGGATTTGAAACATACGATGCAGTACTGCGCACTACCGCTTAGAGAGGGGAATGACCTTGTTATTTTTCCAGAGGGGGCAAGAACTAGGAACAGAAAACTTTTGGAGTTTAGGCCGTTTTTTGCGATGCTCTCAAAGACTTTCAATATCCCGATTCTTCCCGTTGTGATTGATGGCAGTTATGAAGCGCTTCAAACCGGCAAAATAGTTCCAAGACCCAAAAAAATAAGAGTTACTTTTTTAAAGCCTATCTTTCCAAACGGCTTTGAGAGCAGTGAATTGGCAAAAATGACAAGAGACGCGATAGAGAGCGAACTTATGAGAAATCCTATCTCACTTTAGCGCATTTTTTGCTTCATCGGCCGTCTTCTTCTCATCCACAAAATAGAGCAAAATTGCCCCGAGTATAAACAATATGGCAACAGAGCCGATAGAGGCGCGGGAGTTTTGAGTAAAAAGTGCAACAAGAGCCACTAAAAGCGGTCCTAAAATAGCCGCAAATTTACCCAAAAAGTTATAAAAACCGAAAAACTCGGCCGCATGCTCTTTTGGAATCATTTTAGAGTAGTATGAACGGCTAAGTGCTTGAATACCGCCTTGAACAAGCGCAATCATAACGGCAAGAATATAAAACTCATACACCTTTTCCATCATCGTAGCCCAAAGCGTGATAAAAAGATAGATGCCGATTGCCAAAAATATGGCTTTTTTCGTATCCCAAAGCTGGGCAATTTTTGCAAAAAGAAGAGTTGCGGGGAAACCTACAAACTGAACGATTAAAAGAGCAAAAATAAGATTTTTGGAATCAAATCCAATTGCCATGCCATAATCAACCGCCATGCGAATAATCGTATCAACACCGTCAATGTATAGCCAGTAAGCCAGTAAAAATAGAAAAATTCCTTTAATCTCTCTTATCTTGCCAAATGTGTTTTTGAGCCTAAACCAGCCGTCTTTTATGAGTGCGGTAGCACTTTTTGGCTCTCTTTTTTTCTCCTCAACAAACAGAAATAGCGGAAGAGAAAAGAGCGCCCACCAGAGAGCCACGCCTATAAATGATGCTTTGATTGCTTCAGCTTCGCTCTCAAGTCCAAATAGCGAAAAATTTTGCAACATCAGGACATTGATACTAAATAATATCCCACCACCAAGATAGCCAAAAGCAAAACCAAGTCCGGAGACATAATCTACATTTTTTCTATCTGATATCGAGGGAAGCAGACCGTCGTAAAATACATCAGCACCCATAAATCCGACATTTCCAAGGATATATATAAATGCCGCCAGCTGCCACTCGCCTAAAGAAACAAGAGCTAAAGCAGCACTCATCAAAATACCGAGATAGGCAAAGAGAAAAAGAAACCTTTTCTTTAGCGAGCCGCTGTCTGCCATTGCGCCAAGCAGAGGGGCGATAAGAACTATGATAAAACTTGAAATAGAGTTTGCAAAACCGAGATGCACCGTGCTTAGCGTTGCTTCAACGTCTGCACTGTAATAGGACTTGAAAAAGATAGGAAAGAAGCCCGCCATTACAGTAGTTGCATAGGCAGAATTTGCCCAGTCATAAAGCGCCCATGAGTAAATAGTTCTTTTATCGGTTTGCATTGACACCTCTTTTTATACCATCATGTCAATTCTAGCACAAAAGCAGAGATTGGGTAAAATAAATGATAAAATAGTGTATGAAATTTTTAGAACTTTTAAACCAAACCGGACTCATTGCCGCTCATAGAGGCGCTCGTTCTATTGCGCCTGAAAACACGCTTATTGCGTTAAAAAGGAGTTTGGGCAAATGCGATTTTATAGAGATTGATGTGCAGCTAAGCCGTGATGGTATCGCTGTAGTTATGCATGATGATACATTGGAGAGAACTACAAACGTAGCTGAAATAGACGCATTTAAATCTCGTAAGCCGTACAGAGTTTGCGATTTTACGATTGATGAGCTTCGTACACTCGATTACGGAAGCTGGTTTTACGAAGATGAAAATCATAAAGAGCCGCTGCTTACTCTTAGAGATGCGTTAGAGTTTATAAAAGAGAATAACATTTTTTTAAACATTGAGATTAAAGACATGTATGGCATAGTTAGCGATGAAGCGGCAGTTGAGACGGTTGTTAAAGAGATAAAAGAGAGCGATACGCACAAACTGGTTTTGATATCCTCGTTTAGACATGAATACCTTAAATTAGCTAAAGAGAAATTGCCTGATGCGCCGACTGCGGCTCTGGTTGAAGGTAAACATCCTCCAAAACTGCTGGAATATTTAAGAGAGTTAAAAGTGGATGCTTATAATTTTAATAATGAGCTTGTTGATAAACAAACCATAAAGATGCTAAGAGAAGCTGGTTTTTTTGTGGGTGTATATACGGTTAATGATGTAAAGCGCGCGAAAGAGCTCTTTAGCATGGGAGTAAACTGCATCTTTAGCGATAGTTTGGAAAAAGAAGAAGTAGGTGTTTTATGAGTTATGAAAAATTTCAAGAGGCTCTTGATATTTTGGATATATCTTCGCGTGTATCGCATGCCGAGCTTAAAAAAAGGTACCGTAAAATATCAAAAATTTACCATCCAGACATGCCTGATGGAGATGAGAAAAAGTTCCAAGAGATAAACGAGGCTTATAAAACAGTCAACGAATATATGCAAAATTTTAGATTTAAACTCGATGAAGAGGAGTTCTATGAGCAAAACCCTTTTTCAAGAAAATCAAAAGATTGGTTTTATAATTTTTAAGGAGCATGATTATGGTTATAGGAATTCCTAAAGAGGTGAAAACGGACGAGTTTCGTGTCGGAGCAACGCCCTCAAATGTTGCTGTTTTAGTTTCTGATGGGCATGCGGTGTTTGTTCAAAGCGGTGCAGGCGAGGGAAGCGGTTTTAGTGATTATGAGTACGCAAATGCGGGTGCAAAAATAGCGGCAAGTGCCAAAGAGCTGTATGAAAAAGCTATCTTAATTGTGAAGGTTAAAGAGCCGCAGCCATCAGAGTACGAATTTTTAAACGAGAGACATACTCTTTTTTGTTATCTTCATCTAGCCCCCGCAAAAGAGCTTACAGAGGCCTTGGTGCAAAAGAGAGTTTGTGCTATTGCCTACGAGACGGTTGCAGTTGGAGGCGAGCTTCCTCTTTTAAAGCCCATGAGCGAGATAGCGGGCTCAATGGCTCCGATAGTCGGAGCATATCATCTTAGCCGTTATCAAGGCGGAGAGGGCATTTTAATAAGCGGTTCTGAGGGCGTAGAGGCGGCAAAGGTTTTAGTAATAGGTGCTGGCAATGCAGGATTTAACGCTGCTAAGATAGCTTCAGGCATGGGCGCGGATGTAACGGTAATTAATCGCAGCGCGCCAAAACTTGAAGAGCTGAAAAAACTGCTTCCCTATGTGAAAACTGCTCTGTATTCAGAGGAACTCTTTCTTGAGGCTATAAAAGTTTCAGATATAGTTGTAGGAGCGGTACTCATTCACGGCGGAGCCCCAACTCCAAAATTTATTACATGTAAGATGTTAAAAGAGATGAAAAACGGCTCAGTTGTTGTGGATATTGCCATAGATCAGGGCGGTATATCGGAGGTTTCGCATCCTACAACCCACACAAATCCTATTTTTACACAAGAGGGCGTGTTGCACTATTGCGTGGCAAATATGCCGGGAGCTTATCCGAAAACTTCTACTTTGGCACTCTCAAACGCCACAATCTCTTATGTTAGAAAATTGGCAAACGATGGAGTAATTAATGCCATTAAAAATGACGCATCAT
>JAURYA010000070.1 GCA_030654155.1 Sulfurimonas sp.
CCCATCACTCGGAGAGACATATCCGCTTGTATTGATACCTTTTACAGCGGTTCCTATTCCCCAATATGAGTGACATTTAAAGCATATTTGATACTCCTTCTCTGAAGACTCCATCGTTGTAAAAGTAGTCGGTTGCGTCCAAGCAGTAGGCCATGTCGGCTCAATCCCAGGAACGCCTTTAAGCACATTTGAGACAAGATTTGTCGATGCTCCCGGAACTCCGTACCAAGAACCGTCTACAATATGCGTTCCAGCTTTTGCGCGGTGAGGGTTGTGACAATCCATACAAACAGCATGCTTGTTTGTCGACCAAGCCATCCCTTTGATAGCAAGCGGATCCGGATTTCCTGTTCCATAGAGCGCATCAAGATTTGTATGCTGCGTCCCGGGAAGATTATCTTCAGCAAGAACGGGATGCGTATAATTTCTGCTTAAAATCGATTTTATATCCTTTGCACCGCCTACACCGTGACATTTAGCTCCGCCCTCAGTCGAAGCAGCTCCTTGAAAACATGTCTGTTCAAGAACTTGTCTGTTTAGGTAACCCACACCCTGTCCGTTGTGAGGTACATGGCAGTTTGCACATCCAAGCTCTCCGACTGCACCTGTACCGTATTTTGCTATCAATGCTCCATCCGTGTATGTAGGAGTACCGGGAGGAGACTGATGAACACTTCCGCTCCAAGATGTTTTTTCATGACAAGATGTACAAGTACCGACAAAATTTTGAGCATGGTTAGCTCCTGCATCATAATGTAAAAACATTTTATTGTCTTTATGAGGGTCATGGCAAGATGAACACTCGACATACTTTCCGGTATATCCTGCATATTCATAAAGTTTTATAGGAGAGTCAGGCGTAACCTTAAGCTCAGATGTCCTTGTTCCCACTCCAAATGCTTTGCTTATTGTAGTATTGTAAACTGCTCCTACGGGGTGATGATGCGAAAGGTCCGTTCCTATAAATGCAGTGGAGGTATCGACAATAGTCCCATCCCCGTCAACTCCGCTCATGGGTATAGTCGCACCGTCATAGTCATATCTTAGTTTAGATACCGCTCCAACGGCAATGGTTCCGTCATGACAACTTAAACATTGGCGAGAAAGTGCTCCGGGAGTATCGTTTGCCGTACCTAAATCTGCGGCGATGGATGGGTAGCCCATTCTTCTTAAGTAATCACTATCGTACATTACATAGTCAGTTGTCGGCATACTTCTGTTCCAAAGCGGCTTCCCTACCGGCTGCGCAAAATGAGGTACATGACAAAAAACACAAATCTCCGTCTCGCTTGTTGACTTTACGGTTCCTGCAGTATTGCTTATAGAGAGATTGTGTTTTGTATTGACAATTGAAGCTAGCAGTCCGGTAGCTATAACTACGCCGGTAAGAAAAAAGACAAAATGCCTAACCTTTTTCATCTTGGACTCCTTGTTTGAGAAGTGTTTATCAGTCTAAAAATCTGAAGTCGTTTGTTATTGACATCTGTTACATATATCTCATTATTTGCAGTAATAGAGATATCTTCAGGGAGTGAAAATTCGCCTTTTCTCTCCCCATATCTGCCTAAAACAAGCAAAAGCTCCCCGTTTTGGTTAAAAATCTGCATATTGTTAAACATAGTATCACTCACATAAATATTACCTTGACTATCCACAGAGATACCTCTTGGGCTTCCAAAACAGCCTATCTCATCACCTAGTTGACCAAACTTTCGTATAAACTTTCCGTCTTTGTCCAGTATCTGTACCCTATGGTTCATCGAGTCCGCTATGTAAAGTTTCCCGTCACTTCCTATATCCATAAAAGTAGGTTTGTTAAACTCCCCATTGCCGTTGCCTCTTTTTCCCAAAGAACCTATAAATTTTCCGCTAAGCGTTGTCATATGGATTTGGTCGGAGAGCGTATCTACTATGTATAGCTTTTGCCCATCAGGGCTTATGGCAAGTCCTACGGGTCTTTGCAGCTCTTTTGGTGCAATAATGTGGCTAAAATCGCCATCCTTTTCAAATACATATATTTTAGCTCTAACTGAATCGGAGACATAAATATTTCCTTTGCTGTCGGTTACTATATCTATTGGGTATAAAAATTTCTCTTTTTTAGAACCTTCTATGCTAAGCACTTCATGCTCTTTTTTATCAAAAATATAGAGAACTTTCGTCGCAATGTCGCTTACATAAACCCTATCTTTATCGGCATGAATTCCAAAAGGCGCATTTAATGGTTTTTCTTCCTCTCCAAGCAAAAAATCATATACTTTTGCAAAAAAACCTTTTTTTATTCCACAATCTTTATAATCTTTGATTGAAGAAACAAACTCTATCCTCGCTTCATCGGGCGGCGGAGGCCAAACTAGTTTCGGTACATTTGCAGCGTAAAGACAGTTGCTGCTCAACATAAAAATTAATACATATAAAAATTTATTCATCTTAATAATCCCCTTAAAATGTTCGTGTTAACTGCACTCTAAACATAGAACGCTCATTTTCTATATTTCTAAGTACGCTCTCTATCTGACTCTTATTATACTGATATCCCATTAAAAAAGTAGTTTTCCCGGCTCTAAAGTTCAAATTTGCGTTTCCTGAATGTTCAATTGTATTGTACATTTCGCTCATCCTAGCAGAAGCGTCAAATGTCCACCTTTGAAAAATGCGATAGTTCATATTGGCATCTATTCTAGGACTTAAACCACTTTCAGTTACATCGTCATTTCTTCTGCTTATATACTCTGCTCCAACTAAAAATCTTATCTTTCCTCTAGCACCAAAACTAAATGAAAAATCAAGCGCCTCCATAATACTAGCTACCGAATAGTCGTTCTTTGTCTCTTCATTGTCAAGAACAGAAATATAAGTTCTGCTTGTTTGCATATATCTCGCTGTTATATTATTTCCTACATTGCCATAGAGTCTTGACAATAAGTAGAGGTCAAAATTGTATCTCTGCTCTTCCTCATCGATTGAGCTAATTGAGTTATAGTAACCGCTGCCAAAACTAAGAGTTGACTTTATCGAAGGAAGTTCCCTTTTTACTCTTGCTATCAAGTCAAGATTATATCTATCTACACTGCTTGATGTAGGCGTATTTGCGGTATTTATAGTCATTTCGTACTCACTGCTGTTTCTTTGTGCGCCAAGCCTTGTAGTAAGAGTAAAAGGCATATTTTCGAACCAAGTCGTTGCATAATTATGCATAGCATACAAGTTAAGATATGTGTTTGTTCCTTTTACAGAGGTTGCATCGTACATATATGCCATTGCATTTTCGCTAAGCAAAATAGTATCGGTCAATTTATAGTTAAATGCTTGATTTATATTTATAGAATTAAAAACATATTTCTCCCCTCCAAAAATATCAGCATTTTCCATATTTGAAGTATACACTGAGAGTGAGCCGTCGTACTTTGCATCTTTTGGACTCCAGTACAAGCTAAGGTCTGCGTCTATCGTTTCACTCATATAAGTTTCATCATTTTCGTAAGAAGCATTTGAGTAAACCCTTAAATCATCCGTTGCATACCAAGAATCCGTGATGCTAAAAATATCTTTTATCTGACTTACTGCTAACTGTGCATCGTTTATATATTGCTGCTCATTGTCCATTTCGCTATGTATGTAACTTGCCTGAAAACTGTGTTTATTTTCGCTGTATCTAAATGATGTGTTATATGTCGTAGTTTGCGACTCTTGAAGCATGTCGTCAAATTCGGATATAGTTTTTGTCTTTGCTGCGCCGTAAGTAACGCTATAGGGTTCAAAATTTATAGACCCTGACGCCCCTTCACTGCTGGTTTCATAAACATAATTTGTTGAGTATACGCTGTAAACTGTGTTTATGGGTTTTTCATATCTGTTTGCATAAATCAAAAATGGAAATTTTGTATCTTTTATAAAGTTTAAGTTTACTTTATAATCCTGCCCGACACTCTTTTGTTTTGACTCAAAACTATCGGTTTCATAGTTCTCAGTGTCGTATCTAAGAATACCTTCAACCACATACTCAAGCAACTTAGGACTATAAATATTTCCACCATACCCGAGCTTAAGCTCTTGTATAAAGTTCTCTTTCGCAGTATGCTCTGAAGCTACAGTATACTCATCTTCTATATAAGTAAAACCGAGACTTCCGTAAGCTCCTTTGTCCGGATATTCATTTGCCGCTAAAAACAGTGGTGCTGATAAATAGAGACAAAGGAAAAATTTTTTTTGCATCTCACTTTTTACTTCACTATAACAGAATTTTTCTTTAACTTCCCGAGCAAATCAGCTTTTCGCTTATCTTCCTCTTTCTCTTTTAGCTCTTTTTTGAGTCCATCTTTTACCTTCTCAAACGATAGCTGGTTAGCAGCTGTTTTTTCTTCAACTTTTACTATAAAAAACCCTACATCTTTTTCTATAATCTCGCTCATTGCACCGACGTCCATAGAAAGAGCCTTCTCCTCAACCGTCGGGTCTAACATTCCTTTATGAAGATACCCCATATCTCCACCCATAACACGACTCGCGTCATTTGAGTAAGTTTGAGCAACATATGCGAAACTCTCACCCTTTTTAAGCATAGCCTGCGCTTCTTCTATTTTCTTTTTTGCTTTTTGCTTACCGTCTGCAACTTTTGGGTCATTTTTGACATATATAAGACGAACTCTAAGTTTTTCAGGCTCTTTAAACTTGTACATATTTTCATTATAGTACTTTTTAAGCTCTGCATCACTTAGATTTGCTTCTACCTCTTTTATATAAAGCTTTTTAAGAACTTCATCTTTTCTAACCGCTTCTCTGAAGCTCTCTTTTGTAAATCCTAGTCTCTTTATGTCATTTTCCAAATCTTTCTTGGAGTTATATGCCGCTACAAGGTTTGTCATAACTTCATCCACTTCACTATTTGTTACTTTTATCTTTTTTGAGAGTGCATAGTTGTACAAAAGCGTCTTATCTATAAGAGCATCAAGTGCTTTTTCTTGTAGACCTTTTAGTTTCTCTTCATTTACATTAGTATGAAAATACTCTTTTGGGAGCAATTTACCAACCTCTTTGTCTCTCTCATCTACTGAAATTGCCGTTCCGTTTACTACTGCAACGGTAGATTCCGGTAACAATCCTTTTTGTGCGTATAAAAGTGTGCCTAATATGGCTATTAAAAAAAACTTATTCAAGACTTTGCCTTATTTTTTTTCTATTATTATTGATTGCGGAACCGCTTCTGTCTTAGTGTTTTTTAGCTCATTATACTTTTGCGGGTTTTTTGCTTTCCACTTTTGACTTACATACTGAAAAGTTTGCACTCTTCCGCTAAAGCCATCGGCAATAGCAATTTTATCCTCTTCATCTATGTATATGCCCGTAATAAGTCGAAACTGCGTCGGCTCAAGCCCCCCGCCTCCAAAGAACATAAGCAACTCTTTTCCGTACTCACTAAATATCTGAACATTGTTAAATGCGCTGTCTGCAACATAGATGTTTCCTTCACTGTCAACACCCACACCCTTTGGTCGCGCAAATGTCCCAGGCTTGTTACCTACATTTCCAAATTTAGTTATAAACTTTCCCTCTTTGTCAAAGATTTGAACGCGAAAGTTTTGAGTATCAACCACTACCACATTTCCATTTCTCTGATCAACTGCTACATTTGTAGGGTAGTTAAACTCAGCGTCTTCTACGCCTCTTTTCCCCACCGTATAGAGATGTTTTTTTGTGACGATGTCATAAGCCTTAAGCTGATGAGACTTTGTATCGACAACATAGAGCCTATGAAGATTCTTGTCTATCGCAATGCCCGTCGGGTTTGCAAAGTCAAGTCTGTCTCCTATGACAAACTTTAGCGTTCCGTTTGTATCATAAACATTTACCCTCTTCTCGCGTGAATCTGTAACAAATACATTTTTATCCCTGTCAAACGCTAATCCAACAGGCGCCGCTAGCTTTCCTGAGGCACTGTCTCCTATAAACTTTACATCTTTACTTTTTTCATCCATGACAAAAACCACATCTGTTCCAGTATCGGCAGCATAGACTTTGCCATCAAGCAGTCCAACACCGTAGGGCTTTACAATGTTTGATACTTTTTTGGTAGCTTTTGTTTCACCCAAAAAAGCATCCAATGCATTAACTTTCTCTTCAGTAGCGCCGCCTCTGTAAGTAGCCAAATAGACTATTTTGGGCTCTTCTGGGAATGACGGAAATACTATCGTAGGTTCAACTTCTACCTCTTTGGTAGCACAAGCTTGAAAAAAAAGCACAACTATGATTTGAATAAAAAGGAAGATGATTTTCATAAAAAACTCCAGCTCTGTAGTAATATGAAAATATTATAACAAAGAAAATATAACGAGGATAAGCAGAAAGAGAAAACCTCTCTCCACTTATAATATTGTGCTATTTATTGTGGCAGCCTAAGCAAAGCTTACTCGCCTGATTGGTATGGCGAAGGAAATTAACCTCAGTAGAAGTACCTTGAGTATTTCCGCCGTTATGTGGATCGTGGCAGCTTCCACATTCCACTCTTGTATTACGAAGAAGATTTGCAATCGTCGTAGCGCCTACCCAAGCGGTCGTTGTAACAGTTGTTAAAACAGTAGTAGTATCTCTAAGCCCTGCTTTAGTAGCGTCATAAATAATCGACACCGGATGGTCGTTTGAAAGATTTGGATTACCCGCTGTTGCAGTACCTGGAACACCACCGATATTACCGCCGTAAGCAGTTGATAAACCATTAACAATATTTTTTGTACCGGCAACAGCGTTTAGACCTGATCCCGGTGCATTAACGATAGAGTCTATCGCGCTCGCACCGTCATGACAGCTCAAACACGCCAAAGACGGACTTGCAGGAACTGCATCCGTAGCCGTTCCCGCTATTGTAGAGCCGTACATAGTGAATGTTCCTGAAGGCGTAGCTTTATTCCAAAGCGGCGCACCACTAAAAGCTGTGTTCGCCGCGTGAGGCGTGTGACAATATACACATATCTCACCGTTGTCCGCAGTAGCACTAGAAAGAAGTGCATTAGCCGATAAGTCGTGTGGACTACCCGAAATCGAGCCCGCAAAAGCAGACGACATACCAAACACTGAAGCCACTATCATTAGTTTGATTTTATTACTAATCATTCTGTCCCCTTTTCAAATAGTATATAAATTTTTCTAATACTATTTCTACTGTCAGTATAACAAATTATTAACTAAGTATTATTGAAGGACATAATTTTTTTTTATATATACTTGCAATATGTTACTTTATGTAACATATTTATTACGGATTGGTTACATTGTGATTTTTTTGTGATGCAAATTACTTTTCGTTTACTTCTTGTGGCATCTTTGGCATACATTAAAAGGCATTGTACCCTTCATTCTAAGAAGAAATATCCCGCTAGAACCGTGAGGGTCATGGCAACCGCTGCAAGTAAGCTCTCTTCCTGGGCGTACGGGGTCTTTTCTGTCTCTTGTCGGATGTCCGCCGTCTTTAGTTGGTGCACCAAAGCCGATGGCAGGTATAACATGCTTTCCGCTTGCCTTTTCAGCATGACAAGTTGTGCAGATATCCCAAATATTTTTGCGAAGAAAGAACTCATTATCCGAACCGTGCGGGTTGTGACATCTCTCACATCTTCCGTCATTTACCGGTCCGTGTCCAAACTTGCTGTTTTGCCACCCATCAACAGTGTCATGACAACTTCCGCAGGTTTTTGCTACCGGATCGGCAACAAGATACTTTGAAGCGCCTTTATCCTGCATATTGTACTCTCCGAATTTTCCGTCATGACAATCAAGGCATAGCCAGTTTGCGGCTGGCGCGTGTGTGTTTTTAGTATTTATCATGCCTCTATGGCACGCATAACATGTTGTTTTAGTCACATCTTCAAGCGCTTCATTGTTTGTCGGGATATTTGACTTCATATTATGACAAGAAGCGCACTTTTTCTCTTTTTCGTCTTTATGAAAAAATCTTAGTTTATAATTCTCTGCGTCCTCTTCATTAACGCCCTCAAAGAGTTCTGATAGAAAATAGAGCTCTCTGCCACTTTTGTTTACCAATTTGGCATCTTTGTATAAACTCACAGATACTATATTTACTCCGGCTTTGAGTTTGAGTGTTTTGCAGTATGTGTTTTTTTCCGGTTTTACTTTAAGCGTGGTAGTTGTGTTGTTATCTTGTTTTAAAACAATTGTGTCAGCTTCTTTAAATGTAGTATCGATTACAAAAGTGCTGCCTTCGCCGACATAACGGCTTTTATCTTCCGGCTGAACAATTGCGACTGATGGGGAGAGTTCTTTTGCACCGCCGCTAACAGCGACGATAAGCAAAAGTAAAATATATGTGAGTCTCAAATCAACCTACTTAAGGTTGACTTTTGGTGTTACTTTGTCATAGTGGCGACGAGCATGACACGCCGGAGCACATGAACCGCCATTTTCACTCTCTATAAAACGGATTGGGAAGTTAATCTTACCAAACTGCGTTTTTGCTCTTAAGTGGTGTGGATACTCTTTCGTACCGTGGAAATCATGGCATGCACGGCAAGAGCGTCCTTTTTCTTTGTTAACATGTATGAAGTGCATATTTACGCTGCCGTTTCTAAAGTTAGTCGCGGTTGTCGTATTTTGATCCATAATTTTCTCTTTCTCATGACATTGGAAACAGATATAGTTATCTTCATCAAATGCTTCATAGAAAGTTCTCGGGAACGGTTTGTTTAACATTCTTAGGTTGTTTGATCCGTGCGGATTGTGACATGCCGCGCAGTCTCCCCAAAGAATCGGACCGTGCCAATCCGGGTTGTTCTCAAGATGTTTTCCGATATCCATAAGCTTCTCGCCTGTTTCATCCGTTGTTACAGGTTGGCTATGACATGTCAAACACAACTCTTTTGAAGTATCTTTAATCAAAAACTTCGGATTTTCAGAACCGTGCGGGTCGTGACACTCAAGACACTTTCTTGGTCTGTTTAGCGCACCGTGCTTATCTGTAACTGTTTTTGTCCAAATCTCTTTCTCAACATGGCACATAACACACAAATCTTTTTTACCGTCAGCTTTTAACTGAAACAGGTGGTCTTCTGTGTGCGGATCATGACAGTTTGTACACTGATCTTTTACAGGAGGGTGAATATGTGTAGTTTTACGTAAAAACTCATCCTTGTCCTGATGACACGATACACAAAGCTCGTTTATGCTTGATGCCACCAAAAGTTTTGCATTGTCCGACTCGTGTGGATTGTGACATGTCGTACATGCACCAGCAGCAACCGGTCCGTGGATAAACTTTTTAGTGTCTTTGGCTTCATGACACATCGCGCACAACTCAGGAGGGTCCATAATCAGACCCTTCTCTCCCTTTGCATCTTTATGACAAACTGTACAGTCACCCCACGCATACGGCGGATGCACAACCTTTTTTGATGATTTAAGCTCAGTGCCATAAAACTTTTGAGCATCACTCAGAGGCGCATCTTTTGTACTTTTAGCAACAGTAGCAACAGGTGCGGCCGCTTTAGTAGTCTCCGTGGTAGCCTTTGCAGCAAAAACAGCACTCCCAGCAAATACTAAAACTGCTGCGATTTTTAATATAAAAAAATGATTAATATTCACTTTTTTCTCCTTTTTTTTACCTACTTAGTGATTAAAACGGTCTATCATTTGATGAAACGATGTATGTAGCCATGGCTTGCATCTCTGGATCAAAAAGCATTCTGATTTTGACAAGCTGCGGATTCATAACAGACGCACGGGCAGGATCAACAATAGCTGAACCTTGACCTCTTAAATATGATACGAGCTCTATCTCTCTTCCAAGATAAGCTCTGGCAATAGTGGCAAGTGATGGCCCGATTGTGTCCATATCTTTTTTATGACAAACAGCACAACCTTTTGCTTCAAAAATTCCCTTGCCCTTTTCGGCGCTGATATCCTGCGCAAAAACAGTAGAGACAAGCAGCGCTGATACAGCTAAACATGACATTAATTTTTTCATCTTGGAACCCCTTTTTTTTAACTATTGTCGATTATATCATAACTTTTTCTAATTTTTATACGGATTTTTCATCTTTTATTTTCGTGCTTTTATACTTTTTTTTAAAAATTTCTGCGGCGATTCCATCCCCATAAAATAGCACTTCCCTGCGCTGATTTAGGATAGGAGTAGTTCCAAATCCGCAACTTGGAGATGAAGATTTTAGTACTATTTCGTCAACTTCAGGATTTGAATTTATAAAAAAATTTATTTCATCTTCTAGTAGTTTTGTAACATCCCTGTTTGTATCATCAGTTATGATTCTGTAATCACCGTTGACTTCAATTACGCTTATTCTCTCTCTTGGAGTACCAAAGATAGGAGCTTCCGGACAAAAAGGAATAATTTCATAATCTTTATACGTCTCTATGACCTCGTTTGAGATTTTTGCGTTACCGTCATAACGGCAATTTTCACCCAATAAACAGGCACTTACAATGACTTTTTTCTTAGCCATTTAACATATCACTACGCTCTTAATCTCCGTCATTTCTTCTATTGCAAAGCGCGGTCCCTCACGCCCGATTCCGCTAAGCTTAACGCCGCCATAGGGTTGAATATCAAAACGCAGAGTCGGCATGTCGTTTATAACAATTCCGCCCGCATCGAGTTCAGAGATAGCATATTGAGCAAGCTTAAGGTCATTTGTAAAGATTGAAAACTGCAATCCGTATGGTGAGTTGTTCATCAAAGGAAGAGCCTCTTCAAAGCTCCCTACCTTAATCAAAGAGACAATAGGAGCAAAAACCTCTTCGCAGACAATTTTCATATCTTCTCTAACATCAGCCATTATGCATGGGTAAAACATTCTACCATCAACACGAGGAGTAAGCATAGGTGTAGCACCCTCGTTTATGGCACTCTCTACCCAACTCATAGCTCTCTCGCACGCCTCATCATTTATAAGAGGTCCCATAAAAGTGTCATCACTGTAAGGTGAGCCTACTACAAGTTTTTTGCTCTCATAAGCCATCTTGGAGGCGAACTCATCATATATCTCTGCATTTACGTAGATTCGCTGAAGAGAGATACAAACCTGACCTGAGTTTACAAAAGCGCCTATTGAGCATCTAGCAGCAGCAAGGTCCAAATCAGCGCTCTTATCTATATATGTCGCTGCATTGCCGCCAAGCTCTAACGAGATTTTTTTTATTCCTGCATTTTTTGTGATGATGTTACCGACAGTTACACTTCCGGTAAAACTAATCACTCGAGGAATATCACTTGTTATAAGAGCATTTCCAACCTCTGCATCACCGTAAACAACACTTAGCGCATCCTTTATGGCAAACTCGCTCTCTATAAACAACTTTGCAAACTTATAGGCGGTAAGCGGGGCTTCAGGAGTCGGTTTTAATACAACTGCATTGCCTGCAACAAGAGCTGGGGCTAGTTTGTGTGCGATTAAATTCAAAGGAAAATTAAATGGAGTGATTGCGACAATAACGCCTGAGGGAACTCTGCTAAAAAAAGCCATAGTTTTCTTTCCTGAAGCAAAAGCATCACTGTTTATAGTCTCGCCGTGCATCGTTCTCATGGTCTCGGCAGATAACGTAACGGTTTCTATACATCTGTCAACTTCAACTCTTGCAAAAGCAATGGGTTTTCCCACCTCATCTGTTATGGTTTTAGCCAAATCTTCTCTGTTTTCTTTTAGCTTTTTAGCAACATCCAAAAGCCAGCTGCATCTTTGGGCAATGGTGGTTTTTCGCGCCTCTTTTGCTGCCTCTTTTGCAATAAGAAGTGCTTTTTTTGCGTCATCAACATCACACAAAGGAGCAAGAGAGACAACCTCACCGCTGTATGGATTTATCCTCTTCGTTAAGCTCTCTTTTGTCGCCTCGCTTGAGCCAAAAAATATCTTTGCCTGCATGAAAACCCTCCGCTTTTTAATGAAAAATTATAACATTATAGAGTTATATTTTCTATATAGGAGATTTTGTTTGGAGTTACTATGATTGCGTCGTAAACAAACAAGATATCTAGTTTGCTTTTTTTCATATAGACATAGCCTGTTTTTATAATTTTGGATAATTTTTTTTTCGTTATATTTTGCACGGCGCTCTCGTAGTCATCTCCGCTTTTTACCTCTATAAGGTGTAAAACTTCATCTTTTATAGCGATAATATCTATCTCGCCAAAACGCGAGTAGAAGTTTCGCTCTATGATGAGAAAACCCATATCCAAGAGAAATTCCGATGCTCTCTCTTCTGCAATATTTCCCTTGGCTCTGCTCAATTTATGCCGATTAGCAGTTTATAACTTCAACTTTTATAGATTTAAAAGCTGCCGTTAAAATCAGCTCATCACTTTTATCTCCAAAAAGCGCATTGATTTTAGAATCTGCGTGATGAAATGTTACAAAGAGGGTTTTTGGCTGCACTTTATCCGTGAGTTTAATCTTAAGCGGTGTTGTTTGCCCAAACTCAGTTTTAAGAATCACTCTCTCGCTCTTAAAATCATGCGCATCGCCCTCATGGACTAAAAGCAAGTCTTCGCTATATCTCTCCATCAAGCTTGGTGTCTGCTTCGTCTGAGCCGCATTGTTATACATAGCTATCGTTCTGCCTGTCGTTAGATAGTAACCTGTTAAATTTTTACCGACAATCTCCTCTATCATATTGCGGAGTTTATATTGATGGTAATGAAATTCGCCCAAACCATCCTCTGTTCTAAAATCCAGCTGATGCAAAATCGGCGTATCTTCCGTATGAACAGGCCACTGAAGACCTCTTTTTCTGTGACGTTCCAAACGAACATAACTAGCCCCGCTAAAACGGCGATATGCCACTTCTCTCACCTCGTCCCAAATCTCATTTGAGTTTTTATAAGCGCTATTTCCGCCCATTTTATTGTCAAGAAGCTGAAGAACCTCCCAGTCATCAGGCAAGTCTGACTTTACCAGCGGTTGCGAGAGATGCAATCTTCTCATAGCATTTACATAAACACCCGTCTTCTCATACGCCGATTTTACGCCGATGATAATGTCTGCTTTTGCCGTAATATCCGTTACAAAAAGCTCCTGAACCATAATCAGTTCCAGATTTTCAAGCGCGCGCTCTATCTTGTTTAGGTTTGGATGAATATGCGTTAAGTCTTCGCCGATGTTTAAAACCGCCTTTACACGACCCTCTAACATCTCATCAACAAGTTGCGGTGTCATCAAACCAATCTCTTTTGGCTCTTGGTAGTCGGGAGCAAAATATGGAAGCATCCCCATATCGCATGCACCCTGAACATTATTCTGCCCTCTTAGAGGCATAAGTCCCGCACCTGCTTTTCCTATGTTTCCGGTCATAAGTGCTAAATGCGTTATCGCCATAACGGCATAAGAGCCGTCTATATGCTCGGTAATACCCAGACCCCAAAAAATCATAGACTTTTTAAGAGCATATTCCCTTGCCACCTTTGGAATCATCTTGCTCAGGTACCCATAACCCTCAATTTGCTCAAAAAATTTAGGATTTGCATATGGGTCGTTTAAAATTTTTTCTTTAAACTCAGAAAAACCCTTTGTTCTCTCGGCAATAAAATTCTCATCATAAAGCTCTTCGCTGATAATTACATGCGCGAGCATATTTAAAACAAGCAGATTTGCCTCATGCGGAATAATTGCCTTGTATTTTGCAAACTTGTTGAGTTTTATATCTCTGACGTCAAAAACAGCCATATTGTCATGCTTGCTTGCCATATCTACTATACGGTTGGCAATGATGGGATGTGCTTCGGTTGTGTTTGAGCCTATAACTATCATAAACTCGCAGTTATAGATGTCGTTGTATGGATTGGTTGCGGCTCCCTCACCGATGGTGGTACGCATCCCTTTTAAACTTGGCGAGTGACAAACTCTGGCGCAGTTATCTACATGCGGGGAGTTTAAAGTGTGGCGGGTAAATTTTTGGAAGAGATAAACACTCTCGCATGAGGTTCTTGCCCCTCCGATTGAGCAGATACTTTTGCGCCCGTATTTTGCCTGAATCTCTTGAAGTTTCATGGCAGCAGCGGTCGTAGCGCTCTCTAAATCACTCTCATACCAGACATCGTCAAACTCTCTTAGAGATGATACAATTGCCTCTTTAATGGTAGGGTTTTTCTCTAAAAAACTCTTCTTGATTCTTGGAATTCTAAGTCGCTCTTTTGAGTCAACAAAATCAAATCCATACTTCCCTTTTATGCAGAGCTTGCCTTGTGAAACCACCCCGTCTTTATGTGCAAAAATCTTCTGAATTTTGTTATCTTTTACATGTGCCGCGATATCGCAGCCGACACCGCAATAAGTACAGACGCTATCTATTGTTTGAGTATTTTCCATATATAACTTTCAGATTTTATTTCTATGCAAAATTTTATCTATTTAACATTAATGAAAGAGGGTTTTTATAATTTTTTGTTTTAAAAATGGCGGAAGCGTTTTAAAGAGGGTAATCAAAAAGTAGAACCTTGTAGGAAAAGCGTAGAATTTTTTATCTCTATCTATCGCTTTTTTTATGGCTTTAGCGCCGCTTATGGTGTCCAGCAAAAAAGGCATATAAAACTTGTTTTTATACGTCAGTTCGCTTTTTATAAAACCCGGTAAAATATTTATAACCTTTATGCCATGCGGCTCGTACTTATATCTTAGCCCCTCGGCATAGGCATTCAGAGCCCTTTTTGATGAACTGTAAACTTTTGAACTGGGCATAGAAAAGAGAGATGCTAAAGAGGATATAAAGACGATTTTGCCGCTCTTTTTTTCTAAAAACTTAGGAAGAAGCACTTCAAGTATCGCGTGGTTTGAGAGGACATTTACATCATAGAGTCTTTTAAACTCTGCAAAGGGAGTTATTTCGAGTGAGTGCCCGAGCGAAATTCCGGCATTTAAGATAACCATATCCACATCTAAAAGCTCTCTCATTTTTTGTTGCAGATTATCAAAATCACTCACATCACAAACTATAATCTCTATATTTTTTGTAAGAGGTGCGAGTTCGCTTTGGAGTTTTTGAAGCCTATCTTCTCTGCGAGCCAATAAAATAAGCTCGTTTTCCTCTGTAGCGTATAGCTTTGAGAGCTCCTGCCCTATTCCGCTGCTTGCACCGGTAATTAAGATTTTAAACGCTTTTTACACTATCCTGATCATTACAGGTCTAAAGTTTACAAATTCTAGCTTTTCAAGAGATGATACAAGATTTTGTATGTCATATTCATAGGCTTTATGGGTAGAGATTAGAAGATTTGCGCTCTCAAGAGAGGATTGTCTTTGAAGAATTGATTCGATTGATATGCTGTTTTCTTCAAATATTTTAGTAATTTTAGCTAAGACGCCTATCTTATCAGAGACATTTATGCGAAGGTAATATTTTGACTCTATATCAGCAGGAGCTTTTAGGGTAAGCTTGCCCTCCATCGGTTTGTCAAAACCAAGCATAGGTCTACTTTTTCCGCTTCTTGCTATGTCAATTATATTTGCAACAACAGCACTTGCGGTGGCATTTCCGCCGGCACCTGCTCCATAATAGAGTGTTTCTCCGACTTTATCGCCGACTACGCTGATGCCATTCATAACGCCGTCTATTTTTGCTATCATCTCTTCTTTTTTTATCAAGCAGGCGTGAACCCTAAGCTCAACCTTATTGCCATCTTTTTTAGCAATTCCAAGAAGTTTTATGGCATAACCGAACTCTTTTGCAAAGGAGATATCCTCTTGTGAAATATTTTGTATTCCCTCTATAAGAATATCTTCCGGCTTTGCGTCAATCCCATAAGCAATGCTTGCAAGTATTAAAAGTTTATGTGCTGTATCAAATCCGCCGACATCAAATGTTGGGTCAGCCTCTGCATAGCCAAGCTTTTGAGCCTCTTTTAAAATCTCCTCATACGCAATACCGTCATTTGTCATCTTTGTGAGCATATAGTTACAAGTGCCGTTCATAATGCCTCTGATAGACTCAATATGATTTGCG
Source organism: Sulfurimonas sp. (assembly GCA_030654155.1). Taxonomy (GTDB): domain Bacteria; phylum Campylobacterota; class Campylobacteria; order Campylobacterales; family Sulfurimonadaceae; genus Sulfurimonas. The sequence goes on from JAURYA010000070.1 coordinate 15,952, forward strand.
GATAGACCGTCGCGAAGGGCATTGATAATAGGTATCCCGCCGGCAACGCTAGCCTCATACTCAAAAGCTATATCTTTTGCTATCTCTTGAAGCTCATAACGATGATACGCCAATAGAGCTTTGTTTGCCGTAACTACAGCCTTACCGCTCTTAAGTGCACGTTTAACGACATCAAACGCCTCTTCAACGCCGCCCATAAGTTCTACAACTATATCAATCTCACTGTCATTTAAGATATCATCGACATTATCCGTAATTTTAATACCTAAAGAGCTTCTATCTTTTTTTAGATTTCTAACTACCCCGCTCTTGACTATAATGTCAACACCGGCACGAGCAGAAATAACATCAGCGTTCTCTTTTAAGATATTTACAACACTTGTTCCAACAGTGCCTACGCCGATTATTCCAACTTTTATCATCTTATTTTTTTTCGTCTTGAAATTGTTTTAAAAACTCTTTGATATTACGTGCCGCTTGACGGATACGATTGTCATTTTCGATAAGTGCTATACGAACATATTCATCGCCATAAACTCCAAAACCGATTCCCGGAGCAACAGCAACGCCAGCCTCTTTTAAAAGTCTTTTTGAGAATTCTAACGAGCCTAAATGCACACAGTTTTCAGGAATTTTTGCCCAAACAAACATACTCGCTTGATTTTTTCTTATATGCCAACCGGCTCTGTCAAATGCTTCTAAAAGAACCTCTTGGCGATGGTTGTACTTATCTACAATGTCTTTTACACACTGCTGATCTCCGTTAAGAGCGATAGTTGCCGCAACCTGAATAGGAGTAAACATACCGTAATCTAGCCACGATTTAATTTTTTGAAGCGCACCGATTAGTTTTTTGTTTCCAACGAAGAAACCTACACGCCAACCAGCCATATTGTAGCTTTTAGAGAGGGTAAAACTCTCAACTGCAACATCCTTTGCACCTGGAACGCTCATGATAGAAGGCGTTACGTATCCGTCAAAAGTTATATCTCCGTATGCTATATCGCTGATAACGTAAAATCTCTTCTCTTTTGCCATTGCAACAAGGCGAACATAAAAGTCCTGCGTTACTGTTACAGTTGTCGGATTGTGTGGAAAGTTGACTAAAACAAATTTTGGTTTTGGCGAACTCTCTTTAAAAACTCTTTCTAAATCTACAAAAAATTTATCTTCGTTAAGTTTGTAATCTTCATCGTACTCAATTGCAAATTTTGCAACATTTCCGCCTGCCAATATAAAAGAGTACTCATGAATCGGGTAAGTCGGGTCAGGAACAATAGCAACATCACCAGGATTTGTTACAGCATAAGCCAAGTGTGCATAGCCCTCTTTAGAGCCCATTGTAGCAACACACTCTGTTGAAGGGTCCAAATCACAGTCATATCTTCTTTTATACCAGTCAGCAATGGCAGATAAAAGTTTTGGAATACCTTTTGAGACTGAATAACCGTGAGTTTTCGTCTTTTGCGCGGACTCAATAAGTTTCTCTCTAATGTGTTCGGGGGTGTCTCCGTCTGGATTTCCCATAGAAAAATCTATAACATCGGCACCGGCTCTTCGCTCTGCCATTTTAAGTTCATTGACCTCAGCAAAAACATACTTCGGCAACCGCTTCATTCTATCAAATTGTATCTCATCAAACATCAATATTCCTGATTAAATAATTAACGACATTCTATCGAAAAAAAATTATAATTAGTTTATTTATTTAGCTGTTGGCTTTAAAACTAAATCGTCTTTAATATTTTTTAAAGTATATATGTCTGAAATTTTTATATAACGCGTATCTTCTTTCATTTCAAGAGTTATATTTGTCTTTTTTGCATCTATCTTCATAACTTTTAGTAATTTTAGAGATTTGTCATAATATGCGATATATGGGTACCAATCATTTCTAGCTGAGCTTGATACTTCTATCTTATCTATATTTGAAACATCAAGCCAGTATGCGTAAAGTGATCTCTTTAGTTTAAATTCAACCCCGTCTTCAAGTTCACTAACATCGAGTTTGGCATTTTTAATATCAACAACATAGGTCCAATCAGTTTCGCTCTCTCTTATAACATCAACAATTTTGCAGTTATTTTTTTTAAGCTCTTGGCTGAGTATTATCGGGTCTGCGGCATATTCTGAAGTTAAATTTATTTTCCAGACAAACTCTGAATCATTAAATTTGGACTCTTTCGTCACATATTTGTAGTAACCGATATTTTGCAAAGAGTCACCCATTATTTTTATAAAAAAGAGAGGTGCGCCCTGTGTTTTAAAACTTATGTTTATGTCACGCGGTTTTTTAAAAAAGAGATTTAAGATGCCATTATCTTTAAGTGTTTTAATAACTTTGATGGTATCAACCCTTCCATCATCTGAATAAAAATCTTTTTTTTGAGAAAAAATAGTATCTATATATGCTCTGTCCTTGGTAAATGTTGCTGGGTTAATAAGGTTTTGAATTTTTTTAATCAGTAAATCTTCTGCGCAAGAAAAAGAGACAAGAAGAGTAAAGAGTAAAAATATTTTTACCATGCTTTGCCGCTATTTAGATTTTTAAACTCTTTTGGATCTATCTCTTTTAGCTCTGAATTTTTATATAAAAATCTCATACTGTTTTTATTGTTAAAGCTTGTAGTTTCCCCGTTTATCTCTACACTCATCTGTCCGTGTCCAATAAAAATCAACCACTCTTTTGCAGGGTCCAACAAAAGTTCACCTGAAAATGTCTTTTGATCTCTCTTGCCGGTAGCTAAATCAATATAACCAATCCATACTTGAGAATTTGGCATAATTTTAAAAGATGGTGTTTCAATGACCGCTTCAGGACTTGGGACCTCTATTTTTTTTTCTTTGTTTAAAGTGCTGTTTTCATCAGCAAAGGTGCTGTTTTCATCTGTGGTTGTACTATTTTGCTCGATTGCAACCACCGATATGTTGCTCTGTGCACTCTCTATAATTGTATTGTCAACAGTAGGAATTTTATCATCCGATGGGCTAATAATAAAAATTGCGAATAGCACAAGCAGCGTTACACCACCAATTATATAGGTCAATGCCAACTTTCTTTTTCTCTTATGCGCAAGAAAAACATAGGCTGCTTTTGCTTTTTTAACAGATTGTGCGTTATTTTTAAAATACTCTTTAGCTTTATTTTTTAACTCACTCAAATCAACGGAGTACTCTCTCTCAAGAATAGAGATAAAACCTGCTAGCTGAACACTGTTCATATCTTCAAAATTTTCTTGCAGCATTGCTTGAATATGAGATCTCGCAATATGCGTAGCCTCATGAATCTTTTGAACACCTATACTTTTTAATTTTTCAAAACCATTACTCATATTCTCATCCTATCCATCAAAATAGCTCCTGCCACACCGACATTTAAAGAGTCAAACTCATGTGACATTTTTATACTTACAATTTCATCCAGCTTGGAACTAACTCTAGCACTTAGTCCCTCGCCCTCGCTCCCTAAAAACAGAGCTCTTTTCTTAGCAACTTTCACATCTCTTATATCTTTACCGCCCATATCCGCGCCATAAGTTGTAAATCCAGACATTTTAAGGTCGTTCATAACATCGTGAATATTTGTCTCTATGGCGAACGGCATATCAAAAAGTGCGCCCGTACTTGTTCTTGTAATCGCTTCAAGAGGAAGTGATTTTACTCCGCATGCAATCACCCCATCAACCCCAAGCGCATAAGCACTTCTAATAATTGCGCCGATATTTCCGACATCCGTCAAACCCGATAAAACAAGTACAAACTCATAATTTAAAAATCTTTTATAATCATGTAGCTGATACTCATCAACTTCTGCCAAAATACCTTGATGAGAAGCATTTTTGCACATTATCCCTGCTGCGTCTGCTGGAATTCTTTTTATCTCAAAACCCATTTTCATAAGTTTTGAGTACTCTTTTTTATCCATCTCTTTTGCAAGATACAAAATCTTGACTTTATTCGGATGGTTTTTTATAATATAATTGATTGGTTGTTTTGCATAAATTAACATGTGGGTATTTTATCCAAAAAAATTAAAATATAGTACATTTAGAGATTTAATAACCTCTCGTAACATGCTTTTGTATTTTCGCCTGTTATTTTACTAATGAGTTTTGCTTGAACTTTTTTTGGCAAATCAAGCTCTAAAATATCATTTTGACTTATTGCACTGCTGTTTTGAGCCTCTTTAGCCTCAATAACCACAACCCACTCGCCTCTAAGATTTACATCCAGTTTTTGCCTAATCTCATCAGCGGTTCCAAAATAGTAGTTCTGATACCTTTTAGTAAGCTCTTTTGCTAAAAATAATTTTCTAGAAGGCTCTTCATGGGATAACTCTGTCAAAAGCTTATCTAACCTGTGCGGAGATTCATACAAAATAGTCGTGTATCCGCTACCAAGAGCTCCAAGCAGTGAGGCTGCTCTATCCTTGCCTTTATGCGGCAAAAATCCCCAAAAAAGCATTTTGCCCTCAGCAAACCCGCTTGCCACAAAGGCTGTCAAAAGAGCATTTGCACCCGGCATGACATCATATTTCACTCCGTTATCTTGGCAATATTTAACTAAAGCCGCTCCAGGGTCGCTGATACCTGGCATACCGGCGTCGCTTACGTAGATGACGTTTTGCTCGAAAAAAGAGGGTTCCAATTTTTCTATAAACTCTTTTTCATTATGAGAATGAAGCGAAATAAAATTTTGTTCGGATTTGAAGATTGTGTTGTATCGTTCTTTTAAAATATGGATAAGTTTTTTGGTAACGCGAGTATCTTCGCATAGAAGTGTGTCGGCACTACTTAGAGCTTCAATCGCTCTAAGTGAGATATCGCCTATGTTTCCAATGGGTGTCGGGACTAATACTAACATTTCTCACACAATCTGAACAAGTCCAGATTGTGTTCAGTCACTGAAGCTTCGCCTTTGGCGAGAAATATCATATTAGTATCTTGCCTAGTTTTTAGCGTAACGTTTGTTGAATTTATCAATTCTTCCGGCTGTATCTACCATTCTCTCAGAACCTGTGAAAAATGGGTGACACTCATTACAGATGTCAATTCTCATCTCATCTTTTTGACTCTCTGTTACAAAAGTGTTTCCGCATGCGCAAGATACTGTACAAGCTACTAATTTCGGGTGAAGATCTTTTTTCATTTTTTTGCCTTTTGATACTCGGTAGTGTGCGAATATCTATATATTTTTTAAATCCGTATGGGGGCGGATTTTTTACGAAACGGATTTTATCTAAAATTATCTTAAAGGACTATTTTACTTGCAACTGCCAAAACGGCACTCTCTGAGCGTAAAACCATCGGCGTATCGAGTCTAAATCTCTCTAACGAGGCGAGAAGCTCCCTCTCTTTGGATGAGAAACCACCCTCGCATCCGACTAAAATAGTTTTTATATCACTATAATCCTGCAAAGTTTGCTCACAAAAATCAAACACTTTTGTATCTGGGTATTTATCTATAAACTCTTTTACATTTTTACATGTATCAAACTCGACATAGGTACTTCTGCCGCATTGCTGCATTGAAGCTTCTAATATTCTCTCAAATCTTTTAAAATCAAGTTTAAAGTTTTTCTGGCTTCGCTCACAAGAAATAAAAGATATCTTCTGCACCCCGACTTCACAAAGAGATGGAAGAACCTTCTCTATTGCGTTTGCATCTACAACGCACCAGCCTACATGTAAGTTTTTTTTGCTCTTTATCTCCTCAACTTTTGAAGATATCAGAGAAAGCGCAGCACTTCTTGGCTCAACGCTCTCAAGCTTGTATCTGTGCAAAACTTCTATATTTTTTCTTGCTCTAAAACTTAGCTCATCACCTTCTTTGTGGCGACGGACTTTAATCAGGTATTTGTGCAAATCGCCTCTTACATGCAGAGTCTCTACGCCCGCCTCATCATCAAGTATATATATCAAATCCACATCCATAAAGAGATACTAAGAATTACCAAAATCTCTAAAACAAAAATTTTTAGCGCGTAGGATTTATAACTCTCAAATGCGGTAACCTCTTTTTTGTTTAGATATTTTAACCTCAAAGAGCGTTTAACCTCTAAATAAATCAGGATTATTGCAAAAATTATCATAACAATATTTTGCACACTAAAATCCAGATGTTTAGCCGCCATCATTACCACGCCTGTAAAAATAACTATACCGATAGTCGTTCCAACAATTGGTGTAAATAAAGAGACCGCTCTTGTGTATTTTGCTAAATTTTTTATACCAAAAAGCATAAAAATATTTATAAAAATCACTCCCAAAACCGACATAACACCCCAGTTGTGTGTTACAATACTCATATCATACATTTCATTCATGATGAAATTTTACTATAATTATCATAATTTTTTAACAAAAGGCGTTATATGGCTGTTACCATAGAAGAAGCACTTAGATATATTTACCAAAACGCTGCTACAAAATCACTAAAAATATTGCCGCTGGAACAAGCTTTGGGGTATGTTATAGCAGAGGAGATTATAGCAACGCACAATCTCCCGCCATTTGACAACTCTGCGATGGACGGATATGCCGTAAAAGTTGAAGACGCCGATAAAGAGGTGAGAGTTGAACATACTATTTTTGCGGGAGATAACTCAAACGAAGAGTTAAAAAACGGGTTTGCCATAAAAATAATGACTGGGGCAAGGATACCAAAAGGGTGTGAGTGCATCGTTCCCATAGAAGATGTAACAACGCGCCATGAGTGGGCAAAACTTCCTCCAAATTTAAAAGTATCCAGACATATCCGACTACGTGGAGAGGATATTAAAAGCGGCTCAACGCTTCTAAAAAGAGGTCAAAAAATTTATGCGCACCACATTACTCTTCTGGCTTCGCAAGGTGTTAGCCACATCAAAGTTTACAAAAAACCAAAAGTGGCGATTTTTGCCTCAGGAAACGAGCTTAAAATGCACTTTGAGAGTGTTGAACCACACCAGCTCTACAACACAAATAGTCCGACTTTTTTTGCTAGAGCACAGGAGCTTGGCTGCGATGTTGATTTTATCGGAACGGCAGGTGATTCGCTTGAGGAAATACACGAGCATATCAAAAGCGCACTTGAGAGTGACTTGATAATAACATCCGGCGGAGTGAGTGTCGGCGATGCTGACTTTACAAAAGAGGCGTTTGGAGCTTTTGGATGTGATGTGTTTTTTGATCATGTAGAGATTAAACCAGGAAAACCAACAACCTTCGGTCGCATAAAAGATACTTTAGTTTTAAATCTCCCCGGAAATCCGCTTGCCGCGGCACTCAACTTTGAACTATTTGCCCAAAGCATTATTCTAGCTCTTAGCGGAGATGAAGCAAAATATATAGCGCCGATTGAGACGAAAATGGCAAATGATTTTATTATAAAAGGCGGGAGGAGAACGCTTATTCCCGGTTTCTTTGACGGAACTTCGTTTACGCCATATGAGAAATTCTCCCCAGGGATGATATCGCCGCTTGCTGTGTCAAACTCCTATATAATAGTTGATGAGAGCTGCGAACTGCTAAAAAAAGGAAGCGGCGTTAAGATAATACCGACAAGATTTAGTTTTAACTCCAAAGAGCAAAAAAGCCTCTCTTGTATTTAAGAGACAAAAACTTTTAAACACTCTTTGGATTGAGAAATTTTTCACCGCTTTTTATCTTTTCAAACAGCTTGCTCTCTTGCCAGCTATTTTGTATCTCATCGCTGAAAATAATCTCATCTAAATTTATAATACCCATATTTTTAGAGTAAGCATCTTCTTCAAAAGCTTGTGCGTAGCCCGTATCTGTTTCATGAACTATTACGCTGTGAAGTTTGACCTCTTTTTCTCCGTTTATGCTCGTAGTAAGCGATAAAAGTTTATCAATAAGCACAAAAAATATGCGTGAAAACTGCTCTGCTGAGGGAGAGATAGGAAGAAGCACCCATCTTGAGGAGTGTTTTTTCATATCATCTATATAGCCTCTCTCATCACCACTCCAAATAGCTATAGCGTGGTCAAAACACTCAATTATATCTTTCATATTCTGCTTCATAAGCCCAAAATCATAAACCATCTGTCCGTTATCTAAAAAGTTTGAAGAAAAGAGGAGTTCCACCTTGTAGGAGTGCCCGTGAATAGAGCTTCTGCACTTTATTGTTGAACACCCTCTTACAACATGTGCATTTTCAAATTTAAAAAGTTTTCTTATTATCATCAGACACCTCTGTTTTGATTCCATATTCGTATATGAAGTCTATCACTAAAATTGTACCCTTTTGCCTTACAAAACTCTATAAGCGGCTCTGTGTTTGCTTCAACTTCCTCTTTATTTCCGCCAAGAGGCATACAGTAAACCCCAGTTTTTGGTGCATATGAGATTATCTCTAAAATCTCATCTTCAAGCCCCGCCGTTATAGAATCGGCATCTATCGAGAACTTAAAAAAAGCCTCTTTTGCACTCAGCGCTATTGAACTTATTATCTCGCCCTTTACTCTTTTGCTAAAAGGCTCGTTTGAGTTTGAGAGCTTTACCGAGAGTGCAAAAACGCACTCTTCGTAGATAGGGTATTGCTCAAAATCAACCCCTAAAGAGCCGTTTGTCTCAAAGGTAATCCTATGCCCATCAGCGTGCAGAGCCTCTAAAAACTCTACAAAAATAGGCTCGTTTGCGTATATTAACGGCTCTCCGCCTGTCAGTACTATGTCCACTCCAAGAGGCAAATCGTAAAGATTTAAAACATTCAAAAGCTCGCTTGAGTGATTTATGGGTATCCAGTTTTGCAAGAAGTGCTCTCTGTTTACTGCATACACGGTATCGCATCCCAAAACCTTTGTGCCATTTGGCGCACTCTCTAGGCAGCCAAACCCCTCACACTTCATATTGCAGCCGCCAAAGCGGAAAAAGAGCGATGGCGTGCCTGTGTATCGCCCCTCACCCTGAATGGAGTAAAAATGCTCAACTAAATATATCATCAACCACCCGTCTCATAAAAAGCTCTTGTTGAAACTTCACCATCTTCACCGCCCCAGCGATTTTTCTCTGGTTTATTTTTCACGACCTCTCTTAAAACCTCAGCCGCAGCTGCGATATCACCCTCTTTTATCGCTTTGCCTATACTTAGCGCCTCATCAAAATAGAGACAAGGTATAAGCTGACCCTCCGCCGTTAGACGGATACGGTTGCACTGTTTACAAAAGTCATCCCCATACGGCTCGATAATACCAAATCTATAACCGTCTTTCATTTTATAGTAGTGAGATGGTGATGAGCCGTCAAACCCCTCATCAATAAACTCATAGCGCTCTCTTAATATCTCTAAAAGTTCATCAGATTTAAGTCCGCTTATCTCTTTTGCTGCAAAGCGGTTCTCCATATACTCTATAAATCTTATTGACATTCCACGCTCTTTGCAGTACTCTAAAACATCAATTATCTCATCTGCGTTCATATTTTTCATAGGAACCATATTTACTTTTACTTTTAAACCAACTGCTCTAGCCTCATCAACACCCTCTAAAACATTTTTTAAAACATCTTTACCTGCAATAGCAAGGGCTACTTCCGCCTTTAGCGTATCTATACTTACATTCAGACGCTTAAGCCCTGCATCTTTTAATTTTTGGGCAGTGGACTTTAATAAAAAGGCATTTGTAGTCATAGCAAGGTCGATGTCTGGCGCATAGTCGTATATCATCTTTATAAATTTATCCAGATCTTCTCGTAAAAGCGGTTCTCCGCCGGTAATTCGAATCTTTTTTATCCCCTCATCTATCGCCACTTTTACAAAGAGGAAAAGCTCTTCAAATGTAAGAAGATTCTCTTTTGGCACCCATGAAAAAGGTTTCTCCGGCATACAGTATTGACATCTAAAGTTGCATCGCTCCGTTACGGAGATGCGAAGATAGTCAACTACTCTATGATAGCTATCTATTAGCATAATTGTTTTTCCTGACATTCCAATCTTTATTGGAATCCTAATAATATATATAAGTTCAGTTGTATTATATCTTTTGGAACTAAAATAAAGTTTGTGCAGATGATGAAATTTTGAAATTAAAAGGGGAGATTCCAAGCCATACCCAAAGGGCACAAGAGCTTGGAATCTTATTATTTAGAAATAATCTGAGATTTTAGAGTTTTAAACTCTTCTTCTGAAATAATGCCTTTCTCTTTTAGACTGTATGCTTTTTCCAACTCGTCTGTTTTAGAGAGGCTTTGTTGTACTACTACACTCTGTTCTTTGACAGGCTCTTTTTTCTCTGCAAATATTGTCGTGGACTCTATCTCTTCTTCTATTATGTTTTTAGAAGTTGCATCTACCGTTTTTACTATCTCTTTTTTTGCAACCATATTTTGTGATTTTATAATGTCAAACTTTGCAAAAGCGTCTGAATAACTCTTAATCTTTAGATAATTAACATCTCCTGCTTTAAGTTCGAGTTTTATCGACTGCGCTTCCACATCCGCTCTTGTAGCAGTTACTTCTACATTCCCAGGTTTTAAATCAAGTGCCATATATTCATCTGCTTTTACATATCCTTCAACATTTTTCCCGTTTACTTTAATCTTATACGCATGGTCTCTGTTGTTGTCAGATACGCCGCTTTGCGATACTACATAAACATAAACGAGCGCTGCATCTTCAAGCGGTTTTCGCTCTACGTAAGGAGATTTGGAACCGCATGCCGAAAATATTATACCGACTAACAGAAATGAAGAGAGAACAAGGATTTTTTTCATAATAACCGTCTTTATGTGAATTTGCATTATTATACAAGATTATTTTTAAATTAAGCATAAATAGAGGATTTTGAAGAACCCCCAAGCGAGTGCTTGGGGAGAAGGTGTGTAGATATTAGAAATTTAAAGCAACGATGAAACGAGCGTAGAATCCGCCTTGAGCATTATCTTCAGCATTATCTTTAAAATCACGGTGCATTAAGATTGCAGTCGTACTGAAATCACCGAATTTATCAGTTAAGAACAAGTCAACTTCAGTTGTCTCTTTTACCGCTACAGAATCATTTGTATTTTTTACAGCTTGTAGAGCAATACCAGTTGAAGCAATTTTAGTAGCTACTTTAGCTTTAATAGCAGTTGAGTCATTTTGTGCTACATAAACACCGTCAGTATAAACACCCTCTGTAGGCAGAGAAGATTTTTTACCGCCAGTAGAGATGTTGTTAACTGCATGACCTTGATTCTCATCACTTACCATAGAACCTGCTAAGAATAGATCAAAATCCCCAACTTTTGCGCCTGCGCTTAGTGCATATGCTTCAGTAGTATCAGCTAAAGCTTCAACAGCCAATGAAGTTGCGTAAGCTCTAAGGTTAATATCAGCTACTTTTACACCAGCATCTAACCAATAAGCAGTCAATGTAGAACCACCTGTTACTGGAATGCCAGTACCCGCTGCATTACCAATATTTGTGTACCAGAAGTTTGCATCGAATGCGCTGTTTTTGTAAAGTGCTCCAAGTACAAGTGCACCACCGAATAATTCGTTGTCAACAAGAGGTTCAGCTTTGAATGTTGTTGCATTATCCGCACCTACATACATAGCAACTACCGATAAACCATCCATCGGTTTAACAGTAACTACCGCCGCGTCAAATGTATTTGGAAGTGCATTCCAACTCTCTGTAAATAGGTATGGAGTATTTAACTCTTGTTTACCAAGTTTTAATGAAGTCATTGAACCCATAGGAGCAGTTACATACGCTTCGCCTACGAACATATCTCCATCAGTAGCAAGTGTACGGTTACCGACTAATAGTTCATCATTAAGACCCATAGAAGATGTTTGATATATAGTTGTACCAAAACCTACATTCCCTTGCTTACCTGTTACGCCAAGCTTGAAAACGATTTCCCCTGTTGACTGCTCTTTATCAAACAAAGAGTTGTTAGCAGCTGTCCCCTTATCACTTGTCTCATACCAAAGCTTCGCTTGACCGTTAACTTTGATGTCCTCTAGCGCGCTTGCTGTTGTAGAAAGTGCCATTGCTGCAACAGCAGCCGATAGTATAATTTTTCTCATTTATTTCTCCTGTTTTTTTGTCTCTTTATCACCTACGAAGAAGTGATACTTATGTGATAAAATTATCACTTAAATATCACTTCTCGTTATATGATTTATTACGACTTAAAGTATTCTACACCCCTAATTTTTAAAGTAAGTTTAAATATTGGCTTTTGTTGTTAATTTATTTACTTATTGTTGTTAATTGTACAAATTAAGCCACACTTTATATAGAGGAGTATTTAAAATGCTTTTTTTATCTGCTATAATCACACCATGAGATTTAGAAATGTTAAAAAAAACACAAAATCAGCAGAGACAAAAACCCATCCTAAATATATCTACGCACCTTATGCCAAAAGAGTAAAAGCTTTCATAACAGATATGTTTATGATTTACGCTCCAATTCTGTATATCATCGCCTATGTAGCTATGAGTGGTAAAGATGATTTTCAGTCATCACAGCTGGCACCATTCATTGGCGTGACTCTTTATGGTCTTATTTACGCAATACTTTTAAACAAGTTTGGACAAACCCCCGGAAAAAAAGCTTATGAGATTAAAGTTGTAGATGATAAAAGCGGTGAGTATATTGGATTTTTCAGAGCTCTTTTTAGATTTTTTGCATTTTTATTTACGGCAACAACGCTTTTGGGGCTTTTCCTTCCATTTTACAGAAAAGATAAAAAAGCTCTGCATGATTTGATATGCGGCACCCTTGTTGTGACCAAGAAGAGTTAGACTTATGGGTGCGCTGAAATAATCAGCGGATTAAACGCCTTGCTTGAGAGAACAACTCTTGAGCCTACTTTTAAATTTTGCACCTCTTTTTTACCTGCTACCGCTTTTACAACCTCGTTATCGACCAAAACGCTTACTATGTACAAAATATCGCTTTTTGTAATAGCTACAATTTCACCGTTAAATTTGAACTTTCCGCTTATTCCTACTCCGCCAAAAATTTCGCTTGGCGTTCCTCTGGCTAAAACTTTGCCGTCATGCAGCTCATAAACAAAATCTCCCAGCTTATAAACCTCGGATATATCGTGAGTGACTAGCAGCGTGGTGGTTTTTAGTTTGTGTTGAATATTTAAAAATTCATCTTGAAGTTTTGCACGCATCGCAAAATCAAGTGCGGAGAGGGGCTCATCAAGAAGCAAAATCTTCGGTCTTCGCACCAACGCTCTTGCAACTGCCGCGCGTTGCTGCTGTCCGCCTGAGAGAAGCTGCGGCTTTAAATCTTTTAGCGAGGTCAGCTCGGTTAGCTCTAAAATCTCATCAACTAATTTTTTATCGCTTTTGTCATCTAGTGCATATAAGAGATTTCCTAAAACACTCATATTTGGAAAAAGTGCATAGTCTTGAAAGACGAACCCTATGCTCCTTTTTTGCGGAGGCAAATCTATCTTTTTTGCACTGCTAAACCACACTTCGCCATCAACTGCTATCTCTCCGCTGTCGGGTTTCATCAGCCCTGCTAAAATCCTCAAAATTGTGCTTTTCCCTGCCCCGCTCTTTCCAAATAGGATGGATAACTTCTCTTTTGGTATCTCTTCGTTTATGGTTAAGTTAAATGTGCCCTCTGCGCCTAGAAGCTTTTTAGTGAAATTTAGTTTTATCATCTGATACCTGAGTGCATAAAGTGTCTGTTTATGCCATAAACCAGAAGTAAAATGGCAAACGAAATGATAAAAAGCGTCATGGCATATTGATTTGCGGTAGCGTAATTAAGTGCTTCAACTTCATCATATATGGCTATACTTGCCACTCTTGTCTCTCCCGCTATATTACCGCCCATCATTAAAACTACGCCGAACTCGCCGATAGTGTGTGCAAAAGAGATGACTATACCGGTTAACAGTGAAGAGCGGATATTTGGGAGTAAAACAAAAAAGAGCGTATTGATTTTACTTTTGCCAAGAGTATAAGCGGCATGTGAGAAGTTTTTTGGCAGTGCGCTTAAACCGCTCTGGATTGGATGAACCATAAACGGAAGGCTGAAGATAACCGAAGCCACAACAAGCCCCTCAAAACTAAAGACAAGCCTCAAATCAAGATTTGTCTCAAGCCATGAGCCAAATCTGTTTTTTGGACTAAAAGCAAGCAGAAGATAAAATCCCAAAACAGAGGGCGGAAGAACCAACGGCAAAGAGACTACTGCCTCTACCGCAGGCTTAAAAGCGCTCTTTGTTTGTGAGAGGAAGTAGGCGATAGGGATGCCTATAAAAAGAAGTATCAAAGTTGTAAATGCAGCCAACTCAAATGTCAGCTTCATAGTTTGAAAAAAACTATCTTCCACTTTTGCCTCCCTTTTGAATGGTTACTTCATTTGATTTCACAAACCAGATAAACTCGCTGCCCTCTCTGCATCCAAGCTCTTCGCATGACTGTTTTGTAATTACGGAGCTAATCTCTTCGCCATCAAAATCAAAAACAACATTTGCAAAAAGCTCTCCCATCTCAATCTCTTTTATCTTTGAGACAAAAGCATTTCTGGCACTAACTCTTGAAGATGGAGTTGCTATCATAACCTCCATCTCTTTAAAGATAATATTTGCACTTTGCCCTGTTTGCATCCATGAGAGAGAGTCGCTATCCAAAACTACGGCAGAAAAAATTTTATCTTTTACCTCTATATTTAGAGACACAAACTCATCAACTTTTTTTATGGATACTATTTTGCCCTCTAAGATATTCATTTTACTTCAAATCCATATTTTTTTAAAATCTCTTTTGCCTCGCTTGAGCCCATAAAATCATAAAACTCTCTAGCTAGGAGGCTCTGTGCAGCATATTTTGTTATTGAGTAGCCCTGAAGCAGTGGTTTGTGAAGATTACTATCTATCAAATAGTAGTCTGGATTTTTTCCTTTTGAGATAGTTGGAGCGAGTGCGAGAGAGAGAGCAATTACGCCGATATCAGCCGCTCCGCTCTCAATAAACTGTGCAGTTTGCGAGATATTTTCGCCTAAGACCAGTTTTGATTTTATATCTTCATATACTCCGAAATTCTCTAGCGCCTCTTTTGCTTTTTCGCCGTAAGGGGCATGTGAAGGGTTGGCAATGGCAATTTTTTTTACCCACGGCTCTCTTAGGTTTTCAAAGCCGTTTTTCGGATTGAAGTTTTTATTCTTTGACCATAGCACTACCCTGCCAACTGCATATAGCTTTGAGGGTTTTGTTACATGTCCGCTCTTATAAAGATTCTCTACAAAATCTTCATTGGCACTAAAATAGAGATGATAAGGAGCACCATTTTGTATCTGTTGCATTCCTTTTCCCGATGAGCCGTAAATTGCCTCTACTTTATCATTTTTCTTATCTTTTAAAAAAAGCTCTTTTGCTTCATCGAGCGCAAATCTCAAATCAGACGCAGCAAATAGTGTTATGGTCTCGGCAGAGATGTGATTTGTGGCTCCCAATATCAAAAATACAAAAACTATCTTTTTTAAAATGCCCACTCTTGCCCTTTGTGCTGCGTTATATATAAATAGATATAACGATGTATTTGAAAAGTTTATCGTTATATATCTTAAGAGATAATGAAATATTTTATATTTTTTAGTGATTGTTTCTAAGAGGTAAGGATACTCCTTGGAAAAACCCAAGGAGTCCAGAAAGAGAGCAAAGATTTAGGAGCAAACTCTTTGGAGATTAGTGTAGATCTCTCCACACCTGTTTTTTCCAAAGAAGAGCAAAGATAGCAAAGATTATAATGAAAATCATTACATTTTTACCAACTGACTCTCTCTCATGTCTTTTTGTATCGCCGGCATCAGCCATATGCTCTATAACTTTATGAGCAGC
The DNA here is from genome assembly GCA_030654155.1 of Sulfurimonas sp. Lineage (GTDB taxonomy): Bacteria > Campylobacterota > Campylobacteria > Campylobacterales > Sulfurimonadaceae > Sulfurimonas. The sequence goes on from JAURYA010000070.1 coordinate 31,755, forward strand.
ATCAGCAGTAACACCGACTCTAGGCATTGCCGTACCAGCTAACTGGCTTTGAGGGTTCTCAATAAAAGTACTTAAGAAGTGCTCATTACGAGAACGGAAATACATACTTAAATCCGGAGGCAGTTTACCCATATATTTTGTAAGAGCCTCTTGGTACTCTAACACTTTTATATCGTACGCCAAAGACTCTTTTTCAAACTTATACTCAGGCTTAGTGCCTAGTTGCGTCCAGTTTTCATACTTCATAGTGTGGCATCTTCCGCAAGCTTCTTCAAATGCCATTTTAGGAGTAAGTTGATCAGCTTTTACAGCTATTGACTGTAAGTATGCAACCATGTCGGCAACTTCTTGGTCAATATCCCCGCCAGCTCCAGCAAAAGCAATCATCGGGTGCATTTGACCTTTAGCAGCATCAAATTTGTGCGCAACATTTAGAGCATGCGCAGGGTTTTTGATCAAATCTGCCAAGAATTTAGCATCATAGATAACGCCTGCATTGCTTAAGTCAGGTGGATTTACACCGTAGCTCCCAGCAGCAGTTACAGCGTCCATTCCAGCAGGAACACCATCTTTTGTAATTGAGTGACATCCTATACAAGCAGCAGCACCTGTAACCAATGCTTTACCGTTTGCAGCATCTCCACTTTTTGTAAGAGCCGGCAAATCTGCATAAGCAAAATTTTGGCTCTCTACATGTTTATGCATTTGAGAGTGTGCAAATGGCTCAACTAACCAGTATGTTAGGAGAGTAAAAGCAACAACAACAACCAATATTAAAGGTTCTTTATTTTTCATCCTATTCTCCTTATACTTTTTTTTCGTTCATAGTTATAAATGGAAGCGCGATCCATAAAACTATAAATGCCAACGCAGCAACTAAACCGATAGTACTAAATATACCCTCTGGAGGCAGTTTACCCATAGCTGTTAATACAATCATATCAATAAGCAGTAACCAGAACCAGATGCTAAATGCACCACGGCGGCTTGCAGGAACAGCGTTTGGACTTCTGTCCAACCATGGCAATAGCATAAAGATTACCTGTGCAAAACCAAATGCCATTAGACCGATGTTTACAGAAAACGGTCTAAGAATTTCGTACGACCATAAGAAATACCACTCAGGGTAAATGTGTGCCGGAGTTTTAAGTCCATCAGCAGGGTCAAAGTTTACAGGGTCAAGTGCAAATCCATATTGGAAAAATACAAGATAAAAGAAGAAGATTAAGTAGATACCTACAACCATCATATCTTTAGACATAAAGTCATTAGCAAAACGCATAACTTTTGAACCGGCTTTGTCACCAGCTAAATATTTTTTGCTCTCTGCATCAAAATCAATCTCTTCACCGTCTTGATTGTTAACATGTGGAAGACGAAGAGCTGCAAAGTGAAGCCCGATAAGTCCCATAATTGCCAATGGTAAAAGAAGTACGTGAAGCATAAAGAAACGAGTTAAGAATGCTTGTGCAGGAACATAATCCCCACGAATCCACTCAACTAAACCGTCCATATGTAATCCACCAAGACTAAAAATGTTTGTAATAACCATACCAGCCCAGTAACTCATCTGTCCCCAAGGAAGCATATATCCGCTAAACGCTTCAGCAGAAAACGTAACAAACAGAAGCATACCTGAGATCCAAATCATCTCACGACCCTTTTTGTAAGAACCGTAGTAGATACCCGTAAACATGTGAATATAGATAATTAAGAAAACAACAGACGCGGCTACACCGTGTACATGTCTCCATAACCAACCAAAGTCAACATCTCTCATAATAGTGTAGTTTACACTGTAAAATGCATCTTTAACATCTGGTTGATAATACATCAACAAGAATATACCTGAAACTAAAAGTAGTGCGAATGTGATTGCTAAAACCATACCCATTGCCCACAAGAAGTTAATGTTTTTCGGAATCCAATACTCGGATGCCATAACTTTTTCAACTTTTTCAATTGCTAAACGTTGGTTTAACCAATCTTTAACACTTGTTGCTTTTGTAAAATGTGCCATATTTTTCCCTCCTTTACAGCGTTATGCCGCTATCTTTCATAGCTTGATATTCAGGTCCTGCTTCACCAAGAATCATTTTATTGCCCTCAATTTTAAATGGAGGGATATCAAATCCACGTGGTGGTGGAACTTTTGTTACTTCACCGGCCCAGTTAAACATACCGCCATGACATGCACATAAAAATGATTTTTCTGCAGCGTTATATCCTGGAATACAGCCTAAGTGTGTACATAAACCGATAGCTAACATAAAATGAGAATCGCCGACAACGACATCTCTAGCCTTTTGGCTCTCTGTTTGACCGGCAATCATCTCCGCTGTTTTTTTCAAAACAAATATTGGTTTGCCTCTCCATTTTTCTGTTATTAGTTCACCCTCTGGATATATTGACATATCTAGAGTGGTAAAACCGGCAGCTTTAACACTTGGAAGCGGATCCCAAGTCTTTTTCATTGCAACCAATGAACCAACAACACCAACACCTGCAACGGCGCCAAATGCTTTACCCATAAAACCTCTACGGCTACTGTTATGCATGTTTGCTCTCTTTCTTATAAAATTAAACGCTGATTATATACTAAAATATATTTAAGCAATTATAAATTTAAGCTTTCTTTTATAAAATTTACAATTTTGTTACTATTTTGTCTCATTTTTGAGTTTATATGATTATCTATTGAACTTATAATATCAATAAGATGTGCTTTATCATAATTTTTAACAATAGGCACATTTAGAGTCTTAAACAGCTCTAAAAAATCTGTCGTACACCCTTCTCTTTCCACATATATCGGCTTTCCGCCAGCTGCAAGATTTTCAAAAACGGCTTGAGGCGATGCAGTTATAAGAATTTTCGATTTCTTGATTACCTCATCATACTCTTCAAACTCATGATAATTTTTAAACTTATTTCTTAAAAAAATTTCGTAATCTAAAAAATAATAAAATCCCAATAATAAGTCTGGATTTAACTCTTCAATAAAATCTAAATGCTTCTCCAAATCTTTCTCATAATCGTCATCTCCGAAAAAGTACGAAAGGTTGATTGTTTTTTCCTCTTTGGCAAAATATTTGTCATCCACCGCAATAGCGTTGCAGATGCCATCGCCGCTAAGATAGGGAGAGATTAGAAATTCGCCCTCTGCTTTGGAGTCATTTTTATCATTGCTTACACGGATAAAAGTTGAGAAGTAGTTTCTCATATCCTCAAGCATTATCGGGTTTGCCTCATCCGAATCAAAGATAATCTTATCTCCGTGGTTTGCAATTTTAGGGATATTTCTTACTACATCTATACCTACGGCTTTAGAAACTCCGAAATGTCTTGCCTCATTTGCAATGCGAAAATCAGAACAAAGAAGCGTGACATCAACATCTCCCAAAGCTCTAATAATAGTGCATGCCCTTCTAAATCTATCAAGCCCGATGCGGTGCCCTGTGTGTACATAGTAGTATAGTTTCATCATGCAGCCTTAAAATTTATCTTTTTCTCTGCTCTATTTTTATAAATATATGCAAAATCTCTATTGCGGCAGGCGTTATCCCGCTTATCTGCGAAGCCGCTTGGAGCGTAGGGGGATTGAAAGTCTCCAGTTTTTCAACTATCTCTCTGCTTAAACCGCTGATTTTTCTAAAATCAAAATTCTCAGGTATCTCGATTTTAAGATACTTTTTCATCTTTTGTATCTCTTCGCTCTGCTTTAGAACATAACGAGCATATTTCCCCTCTACCAAAATCTCCTCTTGTATATAAGGGTCATATTTGGCTAATTCTGGAACAAGTTTTACCATCTTCTCTACGTTAAAGCTTTTTCTTGCAACTAACTGCTGAGCGGTTATGGTATCGCTTATTTTGTCTTCACCGATAGACTCTAAAAATGCTATAAACTCTTTATTTGGCGTAAAGATTGTCTCATTTAGGAGTTTTGCCCCCTCTTGAATCTGCTCATCTTTTAGTTTTACGCTCTCATACAACTCATCACTAATAAGACCTATCTCATGTCCATAGCGGCTAAGTCTGGTGTCTGCTGATTCTTCACGCAAAAGAAGTCTGTACTCTGCGCGGGAAGTAAACATTCTATAAGGCTCTTTTGTCCCTTTTGTAACCAAATCATCTATCAAAACACCTATATAAGCCTCATCACGGCGAAGAACCAGCGGCTCTTTGTTTTGAAAACTCAGGGAGGCATTTATACCCGCCATAAGTCCTTGCGCCGCTGCCTCTTCATAACCCGTAGTTCCGTTAATCTGCCCTGCAAGATATAAACCTTTTATCTTTTTTGTCTCAAGCGAGTGCTTCAGCTCTCTTGGGTCTACGAAATCATACTCGATGGCATATCCGTAGCGAACAATTTTCGCGTTTTCCATCCCTTTTACAGAGTGAATCATATCTTGCTGAACATCAGGCGGCAGCGATGTGCTCATGCCGTTTATGTAGTACTCTGTTGCCTCCATCGTTTGTGGCTCTAAAAAAAGATGATGTCTATCTTTGTCGCGAAATCGGTTGATTTTATCCTCT
>JAURYA010000047.1 GCA_030654155.1 Sulfurimonas sp.
CGCAAATATAGTGTTAAGCGTAAAGGCTTTATCAAATGTAAGTACCGGCTCTTTTTTGGAAAACATCATCATCATAGAGGGAAAAAGAAGGTATGTGGCTATCAGCGAAACGGTTACTCCGATGTTCATCATCGTACCCAGATCGATAATCGGCAAAATATCGCATGTCATCAGAGAACCGAACCCCGCAACGGAAGTAAGGATAACAAAAACAGACGGAACAGACATGCGCTTTAGGGTAACCTCAATGAGCTCTTTTTGTGAAAATTGCGGATAGAGAGCATACTCTTCACGGTAGCTTACAATAAGGTGAATAACCAAAGAGAGCGTGGTGATAAGCTGCATCGCAACATAATTTGAGGAGACCACCGTCACTTCAAGACCAACAAGCGCATTGACTCCTGTCGTGATGATCACTGCGCAAAATGAGATTAAAATAGGCATAACTACAAACCGCATCTGTCTAAAAATAACCCAGAGTATCAAAACCATTATAAGCAAAATAGCCGTTCCGTAGATGGCGATATCGCTCTTAACAAAAGTTATCATATCGTCCGCAATCATCTCAACTCCGCCCAAGAAAAGCTCGCCGTCTTTACGGTACGGGTCTAGAGCAGAGCGCACTTTTTCAATCAGATAATGAACCTCATTCTTAGTGCTATCACGATACTCTTTGAATGCCCGCTTTGAAGATTCATACTGTTTTTTTTCTTCGCTGCTGAGTGCTCTTGTTCGTTGCAACTCTACAAAAACATTACGCGCTTTAAGAAGTTTGACATAAGTGGCATCCTCTTTGAGGTTGACTAAAATAGATGTTGTTTTAAAATCACTGCTGAGAAGATTATTTGCGTAGAGAGGACTTGTTGTAAGCTCTTTTTGAACCATAGTTTTGTTTATATCGGAAGATGAGAGTGTACGCACATTTTTTACAACTTCAGAAATTTCCATCGGCGGACTCTCAAGCAACGGAACATCCAAGAGGGTTGTAACGCTCTCTACTCCATCAACACGCAACAAAGACTCTTTAAGCGCTCGCAATGTGGCAATTGTTGCATCGGAGAGCATATACTCTTTAGGGCTAAAAGCAACCACCAGATAATCAGGACTAATATAACGTCCATGAACTTCACGTGTGAGCTTCAAATCAATATCATTCTCCAGCAAAAGAGTCTCAGCCGAAGCATTAAGGCTTAAGAATTGTGCATAATAACCAAAGACTCCAGTTGCAACCGCAACAAAAAGTATAACTGTTTTAAAATAGTCTGTAACAAAATCGATATATCGTTGTAAAAACATGACACAGCTTTCATAAAAAATTTATTTTACTTTTAAAAACAAAATTATAGCTATTCATTTATAAATCGCTCTGTTTTTTTTACATGTAAGTCCAAATCGGAGGCTGAACATGATACTTTCTTGGAATAAATTGATAAATATATTTTGATTTATAAGTAGTTTTTGATTTAAGCGTAAGCAAGGGATTTTTTGTTTTTTTTAAAGGCTCTTTAAAGCCCTAAAAATAGGTCTTCGTGGTGGACAGAGAGGGGTTCGAACCCTCGGTACAGTTACCCGTACGCATCCTTAGCAGGGATGTGGTTTCAGCCGCTCACCCATCTATCCTTTGAAGATTGCAATTATAGTCATATATAAATAATTTATAGCTTAAAACTCTATTTTGTTGATTTTTTTGTTTTTATAATCAATACCGCTAAAAGCAATAAATTCATCCATAGTTTTTATGTTGCCAAGTCCATAAATGCTGTTTTTCATACCATCACCATATAAAAGCCTGTTTATTCTTTTAATTGTTCTATTTGTCAAATGTGCTGAGCTTAGAACTCTCTTATTATCCGCATCTTTATTCCAATGCTGTGACACATATTCAATTTTTTTATTTTTATATTGATGATAAAGAGGTATCCAAATTGGATGATATATATCCCACCCTCTTGTATATGCCCTTATTGAAAGGCTTTGCTCCTCTCCTATAAAATATAAAAATGGATCATATGGTATCTCTTCTATAAAATCTGAGCTTGCAAAAATAAATCCGCCGGCAATATGACAGCCTAAAACAGGAGCATCTGTATATTTATGCTCAGCTCTAAATCTTATTCTTGCACTATCTTTTTCAAGAGGAGTATCTGGATGTGGTCTTAATACTAAAACACTCTTTCCTGAAGGTTTATTAAATGTTGGATTACTGTTTTCATCGAAAGAAAAATCATATGGATATGTCGTGATTATTGGCTTTTGTGAAATCATTTTTAAATCACTATGCTGATTAAGCAGTGTAGTGTCCCAATCTTTTTCAAATAACATGTGAGAATCAATTTGAAGTAAAAAATCTTCGCCATCCAACAGTGAAAAAGCGATATTCCTCGCCCATGAAACACCAAACGTATCTATATTATTAATATATACATATTTGATTTGGTTTTTAAAACCAAGCTCGTCTATTTCTGCTCTTTGTGTCGAAATATTTTGGTCAACTATACCAAAAAAAATATTTTCCGGTTTACTTGCTTTAACCATACAATCTTTAATTGTAAAGAAGAGCAGCTCATCACAATAGGAAGCAATACTGACAAAAATCTTCATGACACCCTTTTTAATTTTCAATATTTTACACAAAAAGTAAAAAATAAACGACTAAATATTTTCTAAATATTAAAATTATGGACCGTCTTATGCTTGAAAGTAGTAATTGAATATAAAAATAACTCAGCGCTAAGGCTATACTTTGAAAATATCTATATTTTTACTGCCTTTTTCTATTCTTTATGCTTCCAGCTACCCTGATTTTAAAAATTATGAGATAGCTGAGATAGAAGAAAATTTCGGCAAAATCGCCAAAAACAGGATAGTTGACTACTCTAAGACGTTAGAGACACTAAAAAAATTTCCTCAAGATGAACAACTACTTAGAGTTAACTTTTACCTAAATCAGCTACCGTTCAAACCAGACATACTCAATAACAACAGCAGCGACTACTGGGGAACTCCAAAAGAGTTTTTAACATGCGGCTATGGGGATTGTGAGGATTATGCAATTATAAAATATTTCACGCTGCTAAAACTTGGGTTTGAAAAAGAGAAACTATTTATAACTACCTCACATGAAAAATATTCAAATCAGGCTCATATGGTACTTAGCTATTTCAAATCAAAAAACGAGCCGCCTCTAATTCTTGACAGCATAAGCTACAAAGTCCTAAATTTGGGGAAAAGAGTAGATTTAGAAGCAAAAATATTTATAAACGAAGACGGCAGCTATAAAATCGATGACGACAACAATCTTGTAAAAGTAGGCAATGCGCCTGAGAAATTTAAGGAGCTGCTTAAAAAGGTAAAGTTAGAGGGTTAAATCTCCTCTAAAATTTTCTCAACAACGGACGCGGGATTTTGTGCTTTGTAAATCGGACGACCGACTACTATAAAGTCAACATGTGCACTCTTTGCATATGCAACATCGGCAACTCTCTGCTGGTCTCCTGCATCTTCGCCAAATGGACGGATTCCAGGAGTCAGTGTCATAAACTTTTCGTTCGTAATCTTCTTGATTGATTCGCTCTCGTAAGCAGAGCAGACAACCCCGTCAAGACCGCTCTCATAAGCATCTTTTGCAAACTTGTCAGCTTTTTGCGCAATTGAGCCCTCATATACCTCGGCAAACTCCTCTTCATTAAACGAGGTAAGTGCAGTAACAGCCAAAACTATCGGGCGGTTTTCATACTTTTTTAGCCTATCCATAACCTCTTGCATAGCTCGTTTTCCTGCACTTGCGTGGACATTGAACATGTCAACACCCAGCCCCATAATTGACTCTGCGGCATCAGCCATCGTGTTTGGAATGTCATAAAGTTTCAGGTCTAAAAATATCTTAAAATCGGGATTTATCTTTTTAATATCTTTTAAAAACTCTTCGCCGTCGCGGATATAGCTGCGAAGTCCGACTTTCAGCCAGACATCGTACTCTTTTATCTTATGAATAAGCTCTAAGTTCTCTTCTTTTGTGGGTAAATC
>JAURYA010000058.1 GCA_030654155.1 Sulfurimonas sp.
GACTCCATGCTTTTATACGGCTACAATCAACTCCAATTTAAAGTCGATGCCTATACAAAAAGGATGTTGATAGAATTAGGTTTTATAGATGAAAAAGCTAAATATGGCGATATAAAAGCTTTGATGGAGAGCTCTTTAAAAGAGTATGTGACGGATGAAAAGGAGCTGCTAGAAATCTACCAAGAGTTTCACGCCCTCATCGTAAATCACGGCAAAAAATTTTACTCGAAAAAACCATACGGTGTCGGATGTTTTTTAAAAAAAGATTATTTAATTTATTAAAAGAGATTGCTATTTTATCTACACGCAAAAAGTACATGTAGATATAAAAACTACTTTTTCTTGCACTCGCCAGCTGTAATGCCTGCTTTGCTTTTCTCTAAAAATTTATCGCCAAAACCCTTAACCTCTTTTAACTCTGCAACACTGCCAAAACAGTTATTCTTTTTTCTGTACTCTAATATAGCGTTTGCTTTTGCTTCGCCAACACCGTTAATAGACATTAGTTCTTTTTTGTCTGCTTTGTTAATATCTACCGCTCCAAAACATAAAGCGGCACCAATAATCAGTAGTGACAGTAACTTCATTTCTAACTCCTTATAACAAAAGATGTTATATTTTACTTATTTTGAGATAAAAGCAACATTAAATTTAATAAAATAGTTTATTTTTGTAAAAAAACTAATTACGCTTATGTAATTTATATATACAAACATGGGAGCGAGAAAAATTATATCTGCTTATTTTGCTAATACTTTTTTATAACCCTGTTCTGCCATACAACCATTAAAAATTTCTTCCTTTAATCTTTGATATTCTTTAAACTCTTTTGTTTTTTGACCTTCACAAAGACCCTTTGTAAAACCTGTACCAAAGCAAGGCATTTGTATTGGCGCTTGGATTGCTTTGTTAGTTTCTACCAAACATTTACTTTTTTGAATCATTAAGTCATTATTTTCGTTTTTATTGATATCATATTTTTGATATGTAAATTGTGGTTGCGCTGTACAACCAACAAAGAATACAGAGAATAAAAAAGTTAAAATAATTCCATATACTATTCTATTTTGCACACCAGCGCTTGAAATCATACAACTTGTCAAAAAGTTAAATAAAATTTTATTTTTCACAAACATCCTTTATGTTTTTTTGTTTATTTTCATAACGACCAAAGTATATTCAAAACGACCTTTGTATTTTCTTATTATTGACCAAATTATTTCGTTTTGACTAAAGGTTTAAAAATTATGGAAATTTGGGAAAAAATAAACTATCTTTTAGAAGAGAAAAAAATTACAAAGCAAGAGTTTGCAAATAAACTTGTCTCTCTTGCGCCTAAACTAAAACGAACTGGTGAATCACCTTCGACACAAACAATTTTGGGATATCTTTATGGCAAACGAGAACTGAAGGTAGAACTTATCCCGTACATTGCAGAGGTTTTGGGTGTCGATGAGCAGGAGCTTTTTCGCTTTGACATTGAGTATGCCACTGAGTACAATATGCGCTACTCAAAGGATGCGAGAGAGATTTTAGAGTTGCTTCACTATGCGCCAAAACCTATGGTTGAGCATATAAAAAACGCTTTGAGAAGATGTAAAAAGAGCTATGAAGACGGGGTGAAAGAGCTATAAGCTCAAAATTGTTTGAGCACTCTTTTTTATAATTGGCAGTCTTTTTTCTATGACATCCTCAACTATATAGAGGTCAACTCCCTCATAATCATGAGCGATAAAGTTTCTCAAATCATAGCTGCCTTTGATATCTTGCTTTTCGAAGTGAGAGAGTATTTCCAATTCACCGTTATGTAAAAGTTTATCGAACTGCTCTGCAATAGAAGTCAAATGCATCATAATAGAGGCTCGAGCATTTTGTTCGTCTTCAAGCGCTTTTGAAACTGAGCCATATTTTTCAACAATGCTCTCAATAAAGCTGATTTTTTTTTGAATAACTTTAACTCTATCTACGGCTCTAGCACTAAACATGTATCAAATCTTTTAAAATATCATTTTTCATAGCTGAATTACTATCTAAATCAAAAATATCAACATTACGATTAAATTTTTTAATAAGAAGATTTTTTAAGATGTCAACATCATTAAAATAATCATATGCGCTTCTGTCTTTTAAATAATTTTTATCTTTTTTTATTGCTACATCTATATCGCTATAAATATTATCTTCATCCCGTGCAAAACTACCAAAAAATCCGACAACATCTATCTGTTTTTGAGTCAACAGTGGTTTTAACTCTTTTAAATAGTTAAAAATATTATTTTTATTTGCTCTCATCTTTTCTCACTTTATTGCAAAGATTATAGCACAAATAAAACTAAATAATTTTCGCCAAGATACTCTCAACAGAGAAACCAAATTTAGCAAAAAGCTTATCCGCAGGAGCTGAAGCACCGAATGTGTCCATACCGATAACTTCATCAGCAAATCTGTACCATTCCAAGCCTCTTGCTGCTTCAATAGCCACTTTCTTACTGTTAGGTTTGATAATTGAATCTATGTACGCTTTATCCTGCTCTATTAAAAGGTCGTAACACGGAACTGAAACAACATCTACATGTACGCCTTTTTCGTTTAGGGCGTCTTTAACTTTAAGAGCGAGCTCAACTTCCGAACCTGATGCTATCAAAGTTATAGTCGCATTCTCGTCACTTGCAAGAAGGTATCCGCCTCTAGCGGCACTTCCTTTAATCGCAGTCGGAAGAACTGAGAGATTTTGGCGTGAACATACAAAAGCAGATGGAGATTTTTTCATACTAAGTGCAGTTTTCCAAGCCTCAACATTTTCTGCTCCATCCGCAGGTCTCCAAACATAGAAGTTTGGCAGTGCTCTAAACTGGCTCAAATGCTCTATCGGCTGGTGAGTAGGTCCATCTTCACCAACTCCGATACTGTCATGCGTCCAGATAAAGAACTGCTGAATTCCTGTAAGTGCCGCGATGCGAGCAGCAGGTTTTAGGTAGTCTGAGAAAACAAAGAATGTAGCTGAAAATGGCATAAGAGGTCCATAAAGAGCGATTGCATTAGTAATTGAAGCCATTGCATGTTCGCGGATACCGAAGTAGATATTTCTGCCTTTTGGATAAACACCCATATCAAGAAGTTCAGTTTTATTTGACGGGCTTAGGTCTGCGCTCCCGCCTAAAAAGCTAGGAAGAGCTTTTGCGATTGCATTTAAAATTTTCCCGTTTGTGTTTCTTGTTGCATCTGCTTTATCAAAAGAGGGCCACTGGATTCTTGAAAAATCAGGATTTTGCAAAGCTGCCAAAGCTTCATTTTGCTCCATCAAAGGAAGCGTTTTAAGACTATGAATCCACTCACGTTCTGCCAAATCTCCATTTTCAACAGCACATCTAAAGCGTGCAAACACATCCTCATCTACATGAAAACATTTTGTCGCATCAAATCCGCAAGCACTCTTTGCCTCAGCAATTACATCGTTCCCAAGAGGAGCGCCATGTGAGTGGTGAGAACCTTCAAGTTTGCCTGCACCCTTTGCGATAGTTGTATTTGCTATGATAATAGTCGGTTTTGAGTTGCCTTTTGCAGTTCTAATCGAATCCTCAATCTCATTGAAATTATGGCCGTCGCACTCTAAAACATCCCATCCTTGTGAAATGAATCTGCCGCGAATATTTTCACTTATACTCAAAGCAGTAGAACCCTCAATCGTAATACGGTTTGAGTCATAGATAAGAATAAGATTGTCAAGTTTGTTGTGTCCTGCAATAGAACATGCTTCATAACTAACACCCTCTTCCAGGTCACCGTCACCGCATAAACAGTAAACTTTATGGTTGATAAGCTCTGCAGTTTCAGAATTTACCTGTGCGCCCACAAATTTTGAAGCCATCGCAAAACCGACCGCATTTGCGACACCTTGTCCAAGAGGTCCCGTAGTTATCTCAATACCTGCAGTATGCCCAAATTCAGGATGCCCCGGAGTTTTTGAGTCTAGTTGACGAAAGTTTTTTAAATCATCAATAGTCAAACCGTACCCCCAAAGATAGTAAAGAGAGTAGATAAGCCCCGTAGCATGTCCGCCTGAAAAAACCAATCTATCACGATTTAACCATGATGGATTTTTTGGATTGTGGCTGAGCTGTTCACTTAAAATTACAGCAATATCAGAGAGTCCCATCGGTGCGCCCGGATGACCTGAATTTGCAGCTTGAACCATATCTGCTGCTAAAAATCTTATAGTGTCTGCCATTTTTTGGCGTATTTGATTACTCATCTATTTTTTCCTTAATTTTATTTCATAAAATGAAAAAACCCTTCATTTGGTTTGTACTCAAAATGAATGCATCCATTTTGCTACGCTAGCCACTCTGGCACTGAAGCTTACCTCTTGCAAAGACAGAAACTAGGTTTATTTATGTCTGTTTATATATTGCGTAAGAAGCGGTGATAGCTCATCTTTTAGCTTCTCATCAAAACTATCCATCTCTTTTATAAGCATCTGGGCCAACTCATTCGCTTCGTCCATTGCTTTATCAAGTCCTAAGAGTGTGACAAAACTATTTTTAGCTTCATCGTTGTTTGTCAGCTTTCCAGCTGTCTCACAGCTTTGAGTAACGTCCAAAATATCATCTTGAATCTGAAACAGAAGTCCAAGTTTAATTCCAAAATCATATAACTTTTCACCCAATTCCTCTTGATTTACAATTATTGCGCCCATCTTAAGCGAAGCAGCAATCAATTTAGCGGTTTTGTTTGTATGTAAAACTTTTACATCCTCTATGCCAAGAGGTCTGTTTTCAAAATAACAGTCAATCGCTTGACCCAAAACCATTCCGTTTAATCCACCGTTTGTTGCAAGTTCCCTTATGAGAGAAACTCTCGTGTAGTCCGAAAACGGGGCATTACTCAAAACTTCAAACGAGTAGGTATTTAACGCGTCACCTGCCAAAATTGCCGTCACTTCGTCAAAAAGTACATGCAGAGTAGGTTCTCCCCTGCGAAGCGGCGAATTATCCATCGCCGGCAAATCATCATGAATCAAAGAGTATGTGTGCAAAAGCTCAATCGCATAAGCAGCATGATGCGCTCCGCCGACAAGAAGAGGATTGTAGGCATTTACAACGCCTAGCAAAAGTGCCGGACGAAATCTCTTTCCACCGGCAAGAAGCATCCTCTGCAGAGCCTCTTGATAGTTTGGATGTATGCTTTTTGAAGTCGGCAGGTGATTTAGTAAAAAATTCTCAAAGTTTTGCATGCGAAATTGTATCTAATTTACTTTCACAAAAAACTGAAAATGGTCTCTTTCAAAAAGAAGATTTACAGACTTTTTAGAGTCATCAAATATATTAAATATATCTTGCTCATCTTTTATCTCTTTTGTGTTTATCTGAAGAAGTTTATCACCCAATTTAAGACCGTAATTTTGAGCATTTTTATCTATACCTATAATTGAGAGGTTTTTATCAAAAGATATTCCCAAGAGTTCCAAGAAAGCATCGTTTAAATACCCGCCGCCTCTTCTATTTTGGCTTTTTGTACTCAAAGTCAATATTTCATTGCCTCGTTTTATTTTTACTTTATGAACGGACCCTATTTCGCTAAAAAGTATATTTCGCATAAGCGTTGCACTGTTTTTTACATTTTTGCCATCAAGCTCCAAAATTATGTCATCTTTTTTAAATGGGTTCTCTTTTTTAAATGGGTTAGAGCTGCTAACTACAACCTTTGAGTCAACATCTTTTACTTTTATGCCAAAATCACTGTAAGATACTTTTTTTATTTTTAAAAATCTATCTATATACTCTTTTTCAATAATTCCAAGCGGAGTGACAATCCCCTCCAGCGCGCAGCAACTGTTTAAAAGCAGACTGGGCACAGAGAGCGGCTCGCTAAATGTTGCAAAACTCTCTAGTCCTACTTGTCTTTTTAAAAGTTTTCCTTCGACAACCATTTTGTTGTCAACGCCGATAATCCCTGAAGCAAGTTTCATATTTATTCTGAACGGGTATTTAAAGTTTTTTGTATCCTCTATAATATAGAGTGAAAGGTATGGGTCATGTTTAATAATTTTTGCGTTTGGAGCAGTTGTGGAAAAAACTAATCTTTGATTGTTTTTGAGAGGTATTTGAAGTGTTTGATTTACAATTGAGTTTGAGTCGGTAGTTTTAAGCTTGCACGACTCAAAACTTCCTTTGCACGCATAGAGATTTAAAAAAAGAAGGTTTAGCGCTAAAAATAGCCTAAACACTCACTTGCTCCCAAAGGGATTCATGCCGCCAAGCATACCCAAAGCGCTGTTTTGTCTGTTATCTTCTACCATTTTATTGGCATCGTTAATAGCGCCGATCAGTAAAATTTGGAGTGACTCTTTATCGCTAAGAAGCGAATCGTCAATATTTATATCTGTCACTTCGCTCTTGCCGTTTATAGTGATCTCTACTAGTCCGCCGCCGCTTTTTACCTTAAAAACTTTAGACTCTAGCTCAGCTTGAAGTTTTTTAGCATTTTCTTGCATTCCTTCAAGCATTTTGCCCATATCGCCCAAGTTGCCAAACATCATATTATCTTACAAACCTGCAACAAAGTCACAGCTTTGCTCAGTCACTTGGTCTTCGCCTGTCGGCGAGATTTCGCTAATGCTCATTAGATACTCTCTAAAATTTCTTCGATATCATTATTATCATCTACTAAAACAACTTTTGGCTTATACGTTTCTAAATCTTTTTCATCATATGTAGCATAAGCAACTATGATTATTTTATCGCCTTTGTGAACTTTTCTAGCAGCCGCACCGTTTAGACAGATGTCTCTTTTGCCGCGTTCGCCTAGAATAACATACGTTGAAAATCTCTCACCGTTATTGATGTTTAGTATCTCAACTTTTTGTCCAACCCTCATCCTTGCAGCTTCCATTAGCTCCTGATCTATGGTAATAGAACCAACATAGTTTAGGTTAGCATCAGTTACCGTAGCACGATGAATTTTGCTGTACAACATTTCTATAGTCATCTTATTTTCCTACATTCCCATCTGTTTTTTCATATCACATGGAGATATTGGCTCATCCCACATGTCAGAGCCGATTAGATATTCTTTAACAATATTTCCGCCGATAATATGCTCTTCTATAATTCTATCTATTTTCTCTTTAGTTAATGCTGCATACATAAAATGTCCCGGCTCTACAAGCATAACAGGACCTGAACTACAACGATTAAGACATGATGTACGAATAGGCTGAACTGTTCCCATCACGCCCTCTTTCATCAATTTTTGTGCCAAATGCTGAAATAAATCTTGAGTTTGCGGAGTAACACACGATGGTTTTGGCATGCCCGGAGGAGCTGATTGTTCACATTTAAATATATAAAATGCTGGCTGAGGAATTCCCATAAATACCACCCTTGTAAAAATTTTCGCAATTATATCAAAAATTACCTCATAAATAATAATGCGTATAAAGAAGTTTCTGTGATTAAGAATAAAATTACTTTATTTTTAATAACTCTCTTACTACTTCCCTATCATCAAAAGGAAACTTCTCATCATATATAATCTGATAAGCCTCATCGCCTTTTCCGAGTATTACGACTACTTCATCATCTCTCTGGTCACGAAGCGCCATCTCAATGGCTTTTCTTCTGTTTAGCTCTACATTGACAATACTTCTGTCTTCAATGCCCTCCAAGATATCATTTACAATGTCTTGCGGGTCTTCATTTCTTGGATTATCACTTGTAATATAGAGCTTTTTTGCCAAACTTGCCGCTACTCTTCCCATCAAAGGTCTTTTTGTTTTATCTCTATCTCCGCCTGCACCAAAAACAACCAAAAGCTCTTTCTCTTTGAGTGCATTTAAGACCTGCTGGACGCCATCTGGAGTGTGGGCAAAATCAACAATAACATTTGGAACTTCGCTAACCTGTTCCATTCGTCCGCTTACTCCGGCAAAATTATCAACGACAGAAGCAACCTCTTCAAGTTTTTTTCCAGTTAAAAGATGTGTCGCAGAAATAGCAGCCATCAAATTATATAGATTAAAAAAACCATGGAGCGAAGACGTAAACGGAACAACATCTTTAAAGTGCTGAATTATCCCACTTGAAGCGTTATTTAGAGAGTAGGCGATTAGTCTGTATGTAGCCGGATTTTCTATGCCGTAGGTAAAAGTGTTTTTAATAGTAAATGATGCCTTTGGCTCATCTTTATTTATAAGCTTTCTTCCGTCATCTTGAAAAAAACTGTTCTTTGTAGCTATATATTCGCCGATTGTTTTATGAAAATCTAGGTGGTCCTGCGTAATATTTGTAAGAATTTTAAGCTCAAAACTAAGCCCCTCTACTCTTTTTTGGGCAATAGCATGTGAACTTACTTCCATGATAAAAAAGTCACAACCCGCACTTACAGCCTGATAGATGTGCTTGTATGTGTTTAAGACTGACGGAGTAGTAAGCGTTTTGCCCTCCACCATCTCATCATTCATAAAAAAGCCGCGAGTACCTTGCATAGCAGCCTTGTAGCCCAAATCCAGCAAAAATGAGTAGATTGCGCTTGCTGTTGTTGTTTTACCGTTTGTCCCTGTTATTCCGACAATTTTTATCTTATCAATCCCAAATAATTTTGCGACATCTTTAATATTAATAATAGCGTGTGCCCCGTTATCTTTTGCGTTCTGAAGATATTTTTCATTTTGTGGAGTTAAAACAAATGCTGTTTCGCTGTCGCACTCCTGTGAGTTTTCAGTAATATATTTAAACTCTTCCTCTGGAAGTTCAATTTTCAACTTTCGTGCCTTTTGCTAATTTTTTAAGCAGTTTTTTAAGCAGTTTATCACTCGGGTAAACACTCAGCGCGTTTTCCAAATACGTAAGTGCCATCTCCGCAAAATCATGCTCTATCAGTTTGTCTAAAAAATCAACAAAATCCTCTTTTTGAGTAATAATCACACGAGTAGAAAACATGATATTTTCAAAGATCTCCTTGAAGTTTCCGCCGTCATCGACAAGTGTTTTAAAATCCTTATACAAAATTCCGTCTTCAAACTCAACTCTGTCGCGCAGAGGTTCTGCAAAAACTTCTCTAAGTTTTTCTAGCGAGCCGTCCATGTTTTGGAGGATTTGGCTCATAATGATGTCAGCCTGCTCTTTATCTTCCTCTTTTAAGACCTCATAATAGTCAAAAAGAGCCTCTGCTCCGCCCTCTCCGCTCATTGCCATCTCTGCGAGAATAACGCCGTTATATGCCTCTTTTGAGTTAGGAAAATTTTGTAGTACTGCTGCGAATTTTTCTAATGCATTTTTATAATCTGATTTAGAAAAGCTATCTTTTGCTTGTGTTAATGTTTTAAATTTACTTATTGACATAATATATCCGCACTTATTTATAAATTATCTATATCGTTTTCCATACCAATCGGCACATTAATAACCGTCAGTTCCGGATGAATATCCATTTTTAGTTGTCTCTCTACACCATATTTCAGTGTTGTTCCACTGCTGGCACATCCTATGCATGCGCCCCTAAGCTGAATATACACCTTTGAATTTTTAACTGTTATAAAATTTATGTCCCCGCCATCAAGAGCTAATGATGGGCGAACCTTGTCTATAACACTTCTTACCGGATTCATCAACTCTTCATCTGTAAATGGAATCATACCCATCCTTTAAAATTTATATGTTTATTGTCTTCATAAGATATGACAAAATCACTTAATAAGTGATAAAAATTATAACTTATTTCTATAAAGAAAGAATTTGATGCACGTAACTAGGCTTTCTCATACCGACCAATATATAATCGACATTTTGACTTTGCATTAAAAATCTTATTGCGCACTCTTGCATTGATAAACTGCAATCATTAAAAAACTCTCTAAGCTCTACTTTTGTCTTTCTTGAACACTCGTAAGCAACCATTTTTCTATATTCTGCAAGATATAAGTCTATAAAATTGAGCATCGCCTCAGTATTTTTTTCATCGACCGCTTCTAATGTTTTTTTTATGTGAGGCACTATCTGCGTAAATAAAAAAATATCATAATTGCCAACCCAAACAAACCTGTGTTTATTTGCATCTAGTTGCTCCAAGAGATTATAGAGCGGTCTAAGTGTTTCGTTGTCACAAACATCCATCAGCTCATTGAAGTGATTATAGTACTCTTTGCTTTCTTCATAATCAGCAAGGCGGTACATCTTATTTTTATACTTTGCGTTAAGCGGTCTGTTTGCCAAGACCCTTAAGCCTCTCTTTTTAGCCCAAGATGCGCACTTTAACCCATCTCTCTCTAAAATATTAATAGGGAGCTCTACTGTAGTAAAGCCGTGTATTTTGTTTCCGACTGCATCTGACGCATTTTGGGCCAAAGTAAGCAGATCCTCATACGGTAAAAATTCATCGCTGGGCTCTGGAAGCGAAAAGCTGTTTGAGCTTATGCCGTAAGAGCCGATTCTTCCACATTTTACCTCTTCTTCAAGCCCAACAAATGCATTCTCCAGCCTTCTGTACATCTCATCGAGTCTTTCGTCTTTTGGAATGCCCTTCTTTATTGCATCTAAAATATAGTATTCAGGATTATGTATGAGATAGCAACCTAATTTCTCAAGCTCAAGTCTCTTTAACGACTGCGTCAACTGTTCATGCATAAAAGATTTTGAAATGGAGTGGTAGCAATCTTCACTATACTTTACCACCTCTTCTGCATTCTCTATCGTGGAAGAATCTTCTTTATAATCAAGCAAATTGGCGCCTTGTATATAGCCGAACTTGCTTAGAATTTCAATCTCATTTTTTTTATCTTCATCAAACTCTCTAAATGCGAGAGCTATTGCACGCTCTGCTCCGCCATCCATATAGTTTGAAGATGTATCTATCATTGTTATACCGGATTTTATAGCCTCTCTTAGGCTTATTACATGTTGTGGATTTAAATCACTTATTCTGTAAGTTCCAAATGCGAAATTACTCATAATGTCTCACTTATAATTTAAGTAGTTTGGGATTGGGAAATTTTATCAAAAAAATAGTTAAAAGCACGGTTTACTGTGCGCGCCCGACTAAGTGCCCTCGGGGTATGGGCTTGACGCCGAGTCTTTATGCCCTGTGGGTAAAACTCAGCGTTAGCGTAGCAAAAGGGACTTTGTTCCTTTTGTGTACTAATTAAACAAGCTCAATAAATGCCATAGTAGTAGCGTCACCACGGCGAATACGTGTTCTAGTAATTCTAGTATAGCCGCCTGGACGATCTACGTACTTAGGAGCTATCTCATTTACTAGAGTCTTTGTTGCTTCTTTACTTTGAAGCGCCGCGAATACTGCTTTGTGAGCGTTTGAATCATTCTTACCTGCAACAGTAATAAGCTTCTCAACATAAGAGCGTAACTCTTTTGCTTTTTCAACAGTAGTTTCAATTTTACCATGTTCTATTAACGAAATACTTAGGTTTTTAAGTAAAGCAGCACGGTGTGCGCTTGTACGACCTAGCTTACGGTATCCATGACGATGTCTCATCTATAATTCCTCTATTAAGCTTATAAAGCTTCTATTTTCTTTTTTAATGCGCTAACAACGTCATCTGCAAGATCGCCACCAACTTCATAACCAAACTCTTGAAGTTTTTCTACAATCTCGTCATACGACTTTTTACCTAGGTTTTTAACATTTTTAAGATCATTAGTACTCATCAATGCTATTTCACCTACTAGTTTAATACTTGAGCGGTCAAGACAGTTAAAACTTCTTGCACTTAAGCCTAAACTATCAATATGTGCAGTTAATTTTTTAAGATCTGGATTTTCTTCAACTCTCTCTATAGTAGTTGGAGCTTTAACGCTGATCTCACTATTAAATACTGCCAATTGTGCATACATAACTTCAAGAGAATTTCTAAATGCATCTAATGGAGAAATCTGTCCATCAGTTCTAATGTTTATGATAACTCTTTCAAAGTTAGGGTTATCTTCTACTAGTACATTCTCAATTCTGTAAGTTGCACTACGAACAGGAGTAAAATAAGCATCAAGTGCTATATACCCTTCTTCTAAGCTGTCATAAGTGTCTTCACTTGCAACATAACCGATACCTTGTGCAATTCTAATACTAAAATTAAGTGTAGAATCTTCATTTAATGTAGCGAGATGAGTATTTGGAGTTACTATTTCCACTTCATTATTTGTAAGGTCACCACCTTTGATGGTGCAAGGACCTGCAAAGCTGTAGTTAATCTCTGTTTCTGTAACGTCACCAAGTAGCTTAAAGCGAATCTCTTTAAGATTTAAAATAAAATCTGAAATATCTTCAAGCATACCGCGCACTGAGTCAAACTCATGCTTAGCGCCTTCAATCTTAATAGCTATTGGTGCATAACCAACTGAGCTGCTTAACAAAAAACGGCGAAGTGGATGAGCTAAAGAGATAGCATAGCCCGTTTCAAACGGGTATGCCATAATATTAGCTTCATTCTCACTAATCTGCTCTACCTCAAATTCTTGAGGAGCAAGTGGAGTAGTTTTAATCTTTTTCATGTCTCTTACGCCTTTTATTTTAACTATTATTTCGAGTAAAGCTCAACGATTAAACGCTCTTCTACAGGGATAACAACTTCTTCACGTTCTGGTAAACGAGTAAAGATACCGAATTTTTTATCAGCATCAATATCAACCCATGGAGCTAAGCCAGTTTGATTAGTAAGCTCAAGAGCACGAACAATTTGAGAATTATTTTTGCTGCTTTCACGAATCTCGATTTTCTGACCAGGTCTTACACGGTAAGAAGGAATATCAAGTTTTGCACCATCTACTAAAAGGTGACCGTGAGTAACAAGTTGACGAGCAAAACGACGAGTTGATGCAAATCCCATACGATAAACAACGTTATCTAGTCTTTGCTCAATTAAAGTAATAAGGTTTGTACCTGTATTTCCTTCTCTTCTTTTAGCTTCAACGAATAGTGCACGGAATTGCTTCTCAGAAACACCATACATAAATTTTGCTTTTTGCTTTTCGTTTAATTGTAATCCGTATTCAGATACTTTTTTACGACGCTGACCATGTTGACCTGGAGCATACGGACGTTTTTCTAATGCAGATTTACCTGCTAAACGACGCTCCCCTTTTAGGTTAAGGCTAACTCCAAATCTTCTTTCGATTTTTTCTACTGGACCTCTATATCTTGCCATCAGTAATCTCCTTAAACTCTACGGCGCTTAGGCGCGCGACAACCATTGTGTGGTAGTGGAGTAACATCTTTCATGTATGTTACGCGAATACCCTCAATAGAACCTACTGCTTTAGTTGCAGTTTCTCTTCCTGAACCAGGACCTTGAACTTTAATACCAAGTTCTTTTATACCATGTACTTGTGCTTTAGCTACCGCATCTTCAACAGCTGCTTGAGCTGCAAACGGAGTAGATTTTTTGCTACCCTTGAAACCAAGGCTACCAGCAGAACTCCAAGCGATCAAGTTACCCATATCATCTGTAATAGTTACAAGAGTATTGTTAAATGATGCAGAGATATGAACTATACCACGTGCAATATTTTTCCTTACTACTTTTTTTCTAACAGCTTTTCTTTTTGCCATCTGTTATCCCTTACGCTGCGCCGACAGTTTTGCGTTTGCCCTTACGAGTACGCGCATTTGTCTTAGTTTTTTGACCACGGCATGGAAGACCACGACGGTGACGAATACCTCTGTATGAACCTAAATCCATAAGTGCCTTAATGTCCATTGCAACTTGTTTACGAAGATCACCTTCTACTACATGACTAGCACGAATCTCTTTAGTGATTGCCGCTACATCATCTTCGCTTAGTTCGTAAACTCTCTTGTTATAGTCTATACCTGTCGCATCTAATATCTTGCGAGAAGCATGAAGACCAATCCCATAGACGTACGTTAGACCGTACTCTATTCTTTTTTTCTTAGGTAAATCAACACCAGAAATACGAGCCATGGTTATCCTTGTCTCTGTTTATGTTTTTTAACTTTGCAGATTACTCTTACAATGCCTTTTCTTTTGATAACTTTACAGTCATCACACATCTTCTTAACTGAAGCTCTTACTTTCATCGAAAGTCCTTACAATAAATTCTCATAAAATCCGAACAAAGCTCGGTTTTTACTCTGTCACTAAAGCTCCGCCAAGCGGCAAGAGTTAATGAAACCTAATAAATCCCCTGCTCTTTGCTGTTCTTAGGCAAACAATGTTAGTTTACCAATACTTTTGTCTATACATATTTATATAGGTAAAAATACTCTAGCTTATTGTTAAAACAGCAAAGCGGATGAGGATTATACACAAATAAATGTAAAAGATTTATTAAGTTGCTTTATTTTATCTGTTTTAATAAATTTTTACTCTATTTTTTTACAGATTAGTCCCATATTACACTCACTCCGTAGTCGTGATTGAGTGCAATGTATTTGTTATAGTAGACTTTTTTGCCATATTTTTTACTTAGCAGCTCTACCTCTATACTCTCATCTTCGAGAAGTTCCCTTACCTCTTTATATGAGAGCCACTTTCCATATTTTGCAAGCGAATTTTGCCAGATTTTAAAACTACATGTAGAATTTGGCGTCAGCTCAAACATCTCCCCGTCTTCGGTTCTCCAGTTTGCGTTTGAACATGCGTAAAGCTTAACCTTTTTGCCGCTTACCTCTTTATCTCGCACTTCAATAGAACCATCATCGCAATATGGGCATTTACCCAAGACCATAATAATCTCCTCAAATTAAATCACACCAAAATTTTGAAAATATTACTATTTTTGACTGATTTATTTGAAAAATATTGCAAAATGACATATTTTTAGCGTTTTTTTATTCTTATTTTTGAACAAGTTTAGATAGAATGTTTATTAAATAAATAGTTTAAATATTAAAAGGATTAACTAGAAATGCTAGATTTTTCAACCGTATTTGCTTCTGTATTGTCAAATCTAATGCAAGTTTGGTATTTAATACCTCTTGTATTAATTATTTTGTTTTTTAAATCGCCATCTGGCAAAGGTTTATTAGGTGAAATGCTTGTAAATTTCACACTTAATGCACGGCTTGATAAACAAAAATACTGTTTAATAAAAAACGTCACACTTCCAACGGAGAACGGCACGACTCAAATTGACCATATTGTTGTATCCGAATATGGAATTTTTATTATTGAAACTAAAAATATGAGAGGATGGATATATGGTGATGAAAAACAAAAAAGCTGGACTCAGAAAATCTACAAACATACCAAAAAGTTTCAAAACCCATTACATCAAAATTACAAACATGTAAAAACTATTGAGTCTGCGCTTGAAGTTGATTGCAGTAAAATATTTTCAGTTATCGTTTTCGTAGGCGACAGCGTCTTTAAAACAGAAATGCCTGCTAATGTGACATATGCAGGTGGTTTTATTGAATATATAAAATCCAAAACGGACAAAATTATATTGCAAGATGAAGTAAATAAAATATTATCAGCCATAGAATCTGGCAGGCTATCTCGAACGTTAAAAACACAAAGAGAGCATGTCAAGCATGTTCAAAATATTATAAATGAAAAAGAGAGTCAAAACTCCTGTCCTAAATGTGGAAGTGAGTTGGTCTTACGCGTTGCAAAACAAGGTGCAAATAATGGAAATGAGTTTTATGGCTGCAGCAATTATCCTAAATGTAGACACACTGCACCAGTAATCTAGCAAACCAAAGAGCCAACTTATTTTAACTCTAAGCAGGAACTTATACTACAGAGATGTTCTATCCGCATTAAATATGCTTTTTGCTTTTAAAAACAGAACTAACATGTAGATAATGCCTATGCCGTAATGCAGTGTATTTGTAGAAACCCTGTAAGAGTATATGTCAGCCCAAAAAAAGTAAATTATAGAGCTTATTGCAACAGCTGAAATAATAAGAGAAGTAAAATAGAGGCTGTCATTATACAAACTTACAAGCAAAGCCAATCCGATAAATAGAGGAACGGCGTGCTCTGTGTAGTACCAATAGACAGATCCAACGATTATCAATAATATATTAAGCAGCATTTTTCACCTTCTTAATTATTTTTTACAAGTTTAACTAAATATTTCGCTTTTAGATGTAAAACTGTTTTTTAGAGATAATCACACAATGAATTCATGTATGGAGTTTTTTAATCTAGAACTCTTAGTGAGTTCCACATCCGCCACCACAGCAGCCGTTACTTGTTGAATCGCTCATCGCAATTACAAAGCTGTTCTCTGCCTCTTGAACTTTAAAGCTGTGTTTGCCACAAAATTCGTCATTC
Organism: Sulfurimonas sp.; assembly: GCA_030654155.1. GTDB lineage: Bacteria > Campylobacterota > Campylobacteria > Campylobacterales > Sulfurimonadaceae > Sulfurimonas. The sequence continues at coordinate 16,253 of JAURYA010000058.1, forward strand.
ATAAAATTTCTCATCTCAATCGACTTCATAAGCGCTTCATCTTTAGACTCCATCTCTAAACCATTTACCAAATTGCTCTTTTTAAAGCAGCTACACTCTTTTTCTATAATAATCTTAAACATAATTTTTTCCTTATTTGATATTTATTATCGAATAGTATCAAATTGCTCTGTTTATATTCTTAGCGCATTTGGAATGAAAATATTTTTAAGATTGCCATAATTATGACAACATTACACATCAATATATCTTGATATATTATTTATATTTGGCTACAATTTTACAATTTTTTAAATTAGGTGTTGCAATGAATATATTTTTAAATACTATCGGCGCAGTAAATGATGCCACGAGAGTCGAGATACTCCACTTCATAAACACAAACGGCGAGGTGTGCGTGTGTGATATCGAAAACTCGTTTTTGATGATTCAGTCGCGCATATCAAGACACCTGAAAATTTTAAAAGATGCAGGTTTTTTAAAAGTTGACAGACGAGGCAGATGGGCGTACTACAGTGTAAGAACGCCTATGGATGAGTTTAGACAATCAATCTTAAAAGAGATTGGCTCTCTGGATATAAAGATACCGTTATTAAACAAAGGATGTAAAAGTGAGTAAAAAAGTTTTAGTATTATGCACGGGAAACAGCTGCCGTTCTATCATTGCAGAGGCATTGATAAATAAATATATCGACGGAGTCAGCGCATATAGTGCAGGTGTAAGAGCAAGCGGAAGAGTAAATCCAAACGCTAAAGCGGTCTTGGAAGCAAATGGCGCGTGGAGAGATGAGTACCGCTCAAAAACTCTCGAAGAAGTTCTACATGTAGATTTTGATTTGGTTGTAACGGTTTGTGATAACGCAAAAGAGTCATGCCCGATTTTTCCAAAACAGACAAAAGTTATTCATGTTGGTTTTGCTGATCCGGATGGCAAAGAGTATGAGGAGTTTGTCAAGACTTATAATGAAATTGAAACCACTCTGCTTCCTATTGTAAAAGCCGAGCTCTCTTAACATGCTGCTCGCATTTAGCATTTTTCTTATAACACTCATCTTTGTAATCTGGCAGCCGCGCGGACTGCAAATAGGCACTACAGCGATGGCGGGAGCAGTTATAGCACTTCTTTTTGGAGTGGTAAACTTTAGCGACGTTGGAGCAGTTTTTGACATTATTTGGGACGCAACACTCGCTTTTATAGGCATTATTATTCTCTCTATGGTTTTGGATGAGATAGGATTTTTTGAGTGGGCAGCGCTTAAGATGGCAAAGCTCTCTAAGGGCAGCGGGCTTAGAATGTTCTTCTACTCTATCATTCTGGGCGCATTTGTTTCGGCAGTTTTTGCAAATGACGGAGCGGCACTTATCTTAACCCCAATTTTGCTTGCTAAAATGCACATACTAAGACTAAACACAAAAACAATTCTCGCGTTTTTACTGGCGGGCGGATTTATAAGCGACAGCGCGTCTCTGCCTTTTGTCTTTTCAAACCTGACAAACATCGTAACTGCCAACTACTTCAACATAGGTTTTGGAGCGTTTTTCTCAAATATGATTTTTCCGTTTTTTGTAAGTACGCTTATAAGCATGTTGGTTCTTTGGGTTGTTCTGCGCAAAGACATTCCAAAAAGTGTTGACGTTAGCCTGCTTAAAAAACCAGAAGATGTCATAAAAAACAGAGCGTTATTTAACTTTAGCTGGCTCTTTTTGGCAATTTTGCTCTCTAGTTATTTTATCGGCGATGCTTATCATATTCCCATCTCCGTATTTGCTCTTGGAGGCGCAATTATCTTTTTGGCAATCGCAAGCTACACAAAGAGTGTCGAGCCGAAACATATTATAAAAAATGCGCCTTGGCAGGTTGTATGGTTCTCGCTTGGGCTCTACATCGTTGTTTATGGGCTTAAAAATGCGGGACTCACAGACTATCTTACTGAGATTTTGCTCTTTCTTAATACGCAGAGCGAGGTTGTTGCCGTTGTTGGAACAGGTTTTTTAGCGGCGATTCTCTCTGCACTTATGAACAACATGCCGACAATT